>JBFKKS010000291.1:0-2868 GCA_041630955.1 Nevskiales bacterium | reverse complement strand
GTCAAGCCGCACCCCATATTCTCGCGTGAAGGCAGTCACCTGCGTTGCAGTATTCCGATTGACATCGTGACTGCTGCGTTGGGCGGCGAAGTCGAAGTGCCGACACTGGAAGGCAAGCTGTCCCTGAAAATTCCGCCCGAGACCCAGACGGGCAAGACCTTCCGCATGCGGGGCAAGGGCGTGAAGTCCGTCCACGGCGGTGCGCAGGGTGATCTGCTGTGTTCGGTCGAGGTTGAAACGCCGGTCAAGCTCACCAAGAAGCAGAAGGATCTGCTGTTGTCCTTGCAGCAGTCAATGAATGAGGGGGGCGACAAGCACAGTCCGCAAACCAGTTCCTGGGTCGACAAGGCCAAGCGCTTTTTCGAGGAGCATTTGACCTGACTGCACTGTTTCAGGGCACCCGGCTGACCGAGCTGTTGTCCGCATGACGCCTGGTTACAGCGCTACATTTCCCGCAATTTGAACTTCATGACCTTGCCCGAGGCATTCAGGGGCAGGGCATCGATGGTCTGGATGCTGCGCGGTGCCTTGTAGTTGGCCATTTGCTCACGGCACCAGGCAATGATTGCCTTCTCGTCAATGACCGCATCGGGTCGTGGCACGATGAAGGCCTTGCCGACTTCGCCCATGCGTTCGTCAGGTACACCTATAACGGCGACCTGGGCAATGGCCGGATGTGCCGCCATCATGCGTTCAATCTCGGCCGGATAGCAGTTAAAGCCACCGCAGATATAAAGGTCTTTTACGCGGTCGGTTATCTTCAGGTAACCCGCGTCATCCAGTAAGCCGATGTCACCGGTATGCAGCCAGCCGCTTTCATCTATGGTCTCGGCCGTGGCGGCCGGATCATCAAAGTAGCCCTGCATCACGTTGTAGCCACGCACCACGATTTCGCCGGCCTCGCCTGATGGCAAGGTTCTGCCTTCAGGGTCGTGAATCTCTACTTCAATTTCCGGAATCGGTTTGCCGCAGGTGCTGACAATGATCTCGGCTGCATCGTCTGGATCGCACAGAGCCACGATGCCGCAGGTTTCTGTCAGCCCGTAGCCGGTTAAAACGATGTCGAAGCCCAGCTCGCTGCGAATGCGCTCAATCAGCGATGGCGCCACAGCGGCTGCGCCGGTGATGGTGGCGCGCAGGCTGGAGGTGTCGCAATCCTTCGCTGAGGGGTCATCCATCAGACTGATAAACAGGGTGGGCGGTCCCGGGAGTACTGAGACCTGCTCGGCACCGATGCGCGCAATGATCTGCGCTGCATCGAATACAGCATGCGGCATAACGGCACAGCCTTCGAGCAGCCCGCCCAGCCATCCGACCTTGTAGCCGAAGGCGTGGAAGAAGGGGTTGGCAACCAGGTAGCGGTCCTCGGGGACCATCGCCATGCGATCGCACCACTCGCCAATCACGCGCAGATTCTGGCCGTGATGAGTGACGACGCCCTTGGGCAGGCCGGTCGTGCCGGAAGTGAACATGATGTCCATGACGTCATCCGGGCCCACGGCATCAGCGCGCGCAGTGACGGCTTCTTCAGCAATACTTTGACCGCCGGCAATAAAGGCATCCCAGTTGATGTCGCTCTCACGCGCATCGCGGATGACCACGATATGTTCCAGTGAAGCAGGACGGTACTCACCCAGCAGGCTCGGATAATGCTGGTTAAGAAAGTCACCCGGGCAAAACAGCACTTTTGCACCACTTTTTTGTAATGCGTAACCGGCTTCCGCACCTTTCAGGCGTGTATTGATAGGTACCAGTACGGCACCGATGCTGTGAATGGCCAGCCCCGCCACAACCCACTCAACGCAGTTCTGCGCCCACACGGATACGCGGTCGCCATGATTGACGCCCAGTGCGATCAGTGCGCGCGCAGCCTGCAGGCGGGCCGCATCCAGTTCACGGTAGCTGAGTTGGCTGCCATCCTCACCGATCAGGGCAGGGCGGTCAGCATAACGGGCGACCGACTGGGCAAAGGCAGCAGGAACGGTGTGGGCGTAGCGTTGAGTCATATCAGGCAGTCTTGCTAATCAGATTGGGTTGTTCGTGGTTATCGGCAGCGGCCAATCCAGCACGTTTACCCGACCACAGGCAATCAGCAATGGACAGGCCGCTCACATAGCCATTCGAGGCGATGCCCACGGCAGCGCGACCCGCAGCGTACAGGCCGGGAATCGCTTCGCCCTCTTGATTCAGCACCGCGCTGTTGGATTCATCCACCCGCAAACCACCCAGCGTAATGGTCGGGCAGGGTGCCATGGGGTTGCCTGAGGCGGAAATGTCGACCGCATAGAACGGCCCGGTAAGGCGCTGCATTTGCTCACTGGTCTTGCCAAGGCCGTCTGTGCCGCCACTCAGTGCAATGTGATTGTAGGCGTGCAGGGTCGCGTTGAGTGTTTCGGGCGGCAGGCCAAGCTTGTGCGCCAGGCCAATAATCGAAGCCGAGCGTTTTGCAAACAGCATCATGAAGATGGCAGGCACGGACTGGAAGCCCCAGATGCCGCCGAACAGGGCTTCGCGTAATGCCTTGCGGCGGATCAGCTTGTCCACGATCATCCAGGCCTTGCCATTCTGTTCATCACACATCGCCACACCCAGGCGGGCGCCGTAGGAGGCTTCATTGCAGAAGCGCTTGCCCTCGGTATTCACGACGATGCCCTGGGTGAACGACTGGGGCGGATTGATGAAGCGCCAGGCCGATGCCTTGTGCATGCGATCGACAGCAGCACCCACAGATAGCCCCAGGCGAATGCCACTGCCATCACAGGCGGTCGTGCCCAGGCGCATGTTGTGTCGGTAATTCGGCGCGTTCTCGGCGACCATGGGCTGGTTGAAGATGAAGCCGCCGGTTGTCAGGATCACGCTTCTGGTTGC
>JBFKKS010000290.1:0-2883 GCA_041630955.1 Nevskiales bacterium | reverse complement strand
GGCCAGAGGCGCAGTGGTGGTGAAAAACAGTGCCAGCAGGCCGGCATGCAGGGAATATTTCGAGTTCATTTGTATCTCCTTCTAAAACCAGGGGTGGCTCGCCTGAACGCAGGCGAGCGACGTGTTCAGTTTTGAAAGAGATTTGGAGGTCCGCGAATCTGGGGTGCAGGTTTTGTTATGGCCGGCACGGACTGTGATGCCAGCACTGGACGGTTGAAGGCAGGCGGCGTGGCCATACTCGCCGTGGCTGCCGAATGCTGCAGATGTTCAAGGGAATGGCCCTGTAAGCAGACTACGCATAACGCATCCTCTGCTGCTTCGGCCGGGTGCTGGCCAGCATGCGCGAGCATGCTCCACTGGCCTATTAACAAGGCCAGTGCTGTGAGCCAGTTCAGCGCCGTGGAACATTTCATGATGTGGCAGTATACGCTGCAGTCTCGCGCTCGCAACAGGCCGCAGGTATCCTTAGTCGATGCAACGTCAATTCACCAAAATGCATGGCCTCGGTAACGACTTTGTGGTCTTTGATGCCACCAGGCAGCCGTTGAACCTGTCTGTCGAGCAGGCTCGATATATCGCCGATCGTCACTTCGGAATAGGCTGTGACCAGATACTGATTGTTGAGCCGGCACCGGACACATCGGCTGATTTTCGTTATCGCATTTTCAATGCCGATGGCGGGGAAGTGGCGCAGTGCGGTAATGGGGCACGTTGCTTCGCGCGCTTTGTCAGAGACCAGGGGTTGACCGATGCGGATGCCATCCGCGTGGTGACGAGTGCCGGCCATCTGGTGCTTAAGCTACTGGCCGATGGGCAGGTACGGGTAAACATGGGCGTGCCTCGTTTCGAACCGGCTGAAATTCCGTTTGTAGCCGATCAGCGTGCGGCCAGCTATGAGCTCCAGGCAGGTGATGACCGGTTACAGGTCGTGGCTTTGAGTATGGGTAACCCCCATGCTGTGCTTCGAGTAGATGATGTGGATACAGCGCCTGTAGATCAGCTGGGGCCGCTGATCGAGGCCCATCCAAGGTTCCCGGAGCATGTGAATGCCGGTTTTGTCGAAATAGTTGATCCAGCCCATGCGCGCCTGCGAGTGTATGAGCGTGGGTCGGGTGAGACGCTGGCCTGTGGTAGCGGTGCCTGTGCGGCCATGGTTGCCGGGGTCCAGCAGGGTTGGCTGGACACAGAGGCGGAGTTTGCGCTCCGTGGGGGTATACTCCAGTTAAGCTGGGCGGGCGAGGGAGAACCGGTTTACATGACCGGGCCTGCAACCACGGTGTACGAAGGGAGTATCGATATTTAGTGCGATATGCAGCCGGTTGCATGGCTGATCCAAAAATAGGGAGTGAGGATGAGTGAGACTTTAACGGGAACCGTTTCCGAGACGGGATTGACTGCCGAAGCGGTAGCGGAGTATCTGTCCGAAAACGCCGATTTCTTTGAACGGCACCCAGGTGCACTGGAACACCTGGTACTGGAACATGCCAGTGGCTCGGCAGTATCCCTGATTGAAAGGCAGATCGACATTCTGCGTAATCGTAATCAGCAATTACAGAGTCGCCTCACCAGTTTGCTGGACACGGCACGTGAAAACGAAAACCGGGTCAGGCAGATTAACAACCTCGCGCGCATGCTTATAGCCGCCAGAAGTGCGGCAGAGGTCGCATGCGGTCTGCAAACCTGCATGGCACAGGACTTTGGCGTGGATGATGTTTTCCTCGGTATTCCTGGCCAGGGGGAAGCAGAACAGACTTCGCCGCTTTACTACCTCCACCCAGAACACAACATCGTAAAGGAGCAGGCTAACTTCTTTCGCATGGGGCAGGTGATCTGTGGTCCCCTGACCATCGAACAGAATAACCAGCTATTTCAGCACCGCACTCAAAGCAAAACCTTGCGCTCTGCGGCCTTTGTGCCACTGGGTAAGCCCGTGACAGCAGGTATGCTGGTGCTGGCCAGTTGTGATGATGATCGGTTTACGCCCGAGATGGGTACGCTGTTCCTGGAACTGTTGGCCGACCTGGTGGCCACCGCGCTGCGCGATGATCTGAAGGATGCAGGCTGAGGCCGCCACACAACTCGACGAGTTTATTCGGCAGCTAAGTCACACTCGCAGGCTGTCACCCCATACTGCGGCCGCTTATCGTCGTGACCTTGATCAGTTGGCCGGCTACGCAGATGAAGTGGGATTGCCTGCCTGGCAATCAATTGATCGGGGAGCTATCCAGGCTTTTGTAGCCCAGCGACATCGTCGCGGCGCCTCGCCTGCTTCACTGCAACGACTGCTGTCTTCAATACGAGCCCTGTACCGTTTTTTACGCAATGAGGGTATAGCGACGACGGATCCAACCCTGGATGTGCAGTCGCCCAAGCAACGCCGACGACTGCCCAAGGCCATGGAGGCGGATCAGGTAGGGCGTTTGCTGGCCGCTAAAGGAGAGAACTGGCTGGCGGTACGCGATCAGGCCATGCTTGAACTGTTTTATTCCTCTGGCCTGCGTTTGGCGGAACTCATCGGACTGGATATTAACGATCTGGATCTCGCAGGTGCGGAACTGCGAGTGACCGGTAAGGGAAGCAAGGAGCGCATCCTGCCCATTGGCCAGTATGCCGTGGCAGCGCTGCGAGCCTGGTTGAAGGTGCGTGGCCAGCATGCGGCCCATGACCAGCCAGCCGTATTTGTCAGCCAGCGTGGTGGTCGTCTCAGCCACTCCAGCGTGCAACAGCGAATCAAGCTGTGGGCGCGGCGCCTGGGGCTGGAGGGCAAGGTGCATCCGCATATGTTGCGTCATTCCTTTGCCACGCATTTGCTGGAATCCAGCGGTGATCTGCGCGCGGTTCAGGAGTTGCTGGGCCATGCCAATATCGCCACCACCCAGGTCT
>JBFKKS010000289.1:0-2888 GCA_041630955.1 Nevskiales bacterium | reverse complement strand
GCAACCTGGTAGAAAACGAACGCAAGCAAATGGCTACCCAACTACTGTCGTCCACTGACATGAAGCTGGACGAGATGGCCCTGCAGCTGGGCTATACCGATACCGCCAGCTTTACCCGCGCCTTCCGGCGCTGGATGGGATGCTCGCCCGGCAGATTCAGAAACGAGAACCGGAACGCCGACGAAGCCTGAGCTGTGCCTTCGCAGTTACCCGGCCGTCCTGCATTACAAGGTTTTGAGGTACTCAATAATGGCCTTGCGCTCGGCCTCGGTCAGTACCGAACTGAACTCATGCCCCGTATTGCTCTGGCTGTAGTACTTGGTGTTGTAGATCTTGCGTTCCTCGATCTGCTCATCGGTAAAGATCGGCACGTTGAGCAGATTCCAGGCCAGTCCGCCCCGCATCCAGACTTCGGCAAGCGCATCCTGAATCGTGGCGCCATCATCATCCACCGGGTTGCAGTCCAGGAAGGGGGATGAACCTGTCCCGCAGGCCAGTTCCGTGTACTTCCAGCCTAGGTTCTCCCTGTCGTAGCCGGTATCCAGGCTGGTGTCATAGCCCATGATGACCTGACCTTCCATCCCCTCGGGCGCGGACCTGGAGATACGGCTCCAGATTGTCGGCCGCGCCGCCGGATTCAGCACCTGCTCTACATTGGGCACCGAGCCGTTGTGGAAATACGGGGCCGTGGCCCAGACGCCGTACAGTGGCGGCGCCAGGTACCCGAGTTCGCGTCCACCATTGATTTCCGGATCTGCCCAGTTGCCACAGACCGGTGCACCCAGCTCGTTATAGGGGCCTTCTGCGTAGGCAAACCAGGCGCTGCGTGAAGCAGCGACGACCGCTTCACTATTGCCCTGCAAACGACGGGGATCAGTATTAATTACTCTCAATGGCACAACATACGAGGCCATGCCCTCCAGCAGTGGGCTATCCAGATAGGCTGGGTCGTTCACGTAACGCGGTGAATAAGCCCCATGGCAGGATGCGCAAGAACCATTGCCCCCATCCGGTTTGGGTGAAGGATTCCCCTCTTCGGCCCACAGGTCCTTGCTATGAAACAGGATAGCGCCCTGCTCTGCTAACGCAATATCAATCGCACCCAGCTTGTCTTCTGGCCAGGCCGGTGACTTCAGGGAACTGATCCAGGCATCGGCTTCCTGCTGGTTATCCAGAATCCACTGCCTGTCTGCCTCCATGGTGGACGGTCCCGGCGCACCATGATTCGGCACATTGGGAAAGTGGAACGACAACTCGATACGCTTGGAGTCCCACACCTGCCCGCCATCGTAGAATTTGGCGCTTCGGTGTCCACCATTCCACCACACGGGCGGATCCTCGGTGCCGGTAGAGGGTTCTGCCTGGATGGATATATAGGGATAGAGGCTTTCAAGTGGATCGCCAAACCCTTCCACCAGGCCGAACAGCTGGAAATTGGTGATATTGCCCGTGCCACGTACCTTGTTCTGCGAAATCAGGGCCAGCGAACCCTGCTGCGGCGCCATCCTTGCAAGTTCACTGAACATGACCGTGATATCGCTGACGCTGTTATTGCCATACATCGCACCCAGGCCCGGCCCATCCGATGCCTCGCCCACCTGGCCACCATGGCAGATACTGCAGGTCACATTGATCCGGCCACTCCAGCTGCCATCCTCACCCCGCAATTGCGTCAGACCCATGGGCAACTGCCCGCTGCCGCCATCTGTCTCGTTCGGGTCTTCTCCTGGCAAGGGATAGGGGTTCGACGTCGGCGAGAGCGGCATACCCCAGCGCTCGGCAACCAGTTGATCGTAGTTAACGGGCCGCTCACCCATGCCCCAGATAGAGTCCCACATGCCCGCATAATCGCTGGCCGGAAAGGCAAAACCCGCATCCGGCGAACTGCCCCCGAAGAAATGACCGGCCCCCACCTCGCCATCACTGGCGACAATCGGGTAACCGCGTTCCACTCGGGCACGCAGCTCACCACAGGTGCCAGGGTGGTTATCATCCTGGCAGATCTGCGACCAGGCATTCATGTACACCGCCTTGCCCTCGTTCACACCCGGCACGACGAGCTCACGTGGGTCCTGCGGAACAACCGTGTCGTCAGGCTTGCCTTCACAGAAGTCGTTCCAGTAATGCCCGCCCCGGGCGCTGCCCAGCAAGGGCCATTGTTCAATCGGGCCACCAGAAGTATTCAGTACGCAGTTAACCGGATCGTCCCAGCAGGTCAGCAAGGTGACCATGTCCTTATAGGCATCGCTGCCCACCGGCCAGTTCTTGCCGCCACTATGCGGTTCAGCCGGATCGGCATTTTCGATGATCAATGGATTGCTTGCCACGCCCTCGCCCAGCACTTGCCATGCAGTAAAGGTATTCGCGTAATCGTCACCCTTATTGGATGAAAGCAGGAAACGCCTGCCCTCGTCCGTGTCGGCCACGCCATTGGGAATATGACAGCTACGACAGAAGTCCATCAGCGGCGCCACGCGGGCATCGAAGAAGGCTTCTGAATTCTCGAACTGGCCTGTGCCGGCACCACCACCATTATTGCCGCCGCCATCGCCCCCTCCGTCCGAGGAGCCGCCTGATCCACCGGCCGTTCCGCCGGAGTACTCGCCCTTACAGCCCGCCATCATGGACAGCGAAACAAGCGCAATCATCAGAAGGGGTCTCAACGTCATCTTACTCTCCGGACCTACAGGGTCTTCAGGTATTCAACAATCGCCCGCCGCTCTGCATCGGTGAGCACCGATGTAAATTCGTGGCCCTGGTTACCCTGGCTATACTCGTTGGTGTTATAGATCTTGCGCGCTTCGATCTGCTGATTGCTCATACCGATCATGTCGACTCGTGGCAGGTTCCATAGCAGGGCTATGCGGGTATAGAAAACACCCAATATC
>JBFKKS010000288.1:0-2895 GCA_041630955.1 Nevskiales bacterium | reverse complement strand
TCAATGGAATCAAAAACCCCGACAACATCGGGTACGACTTTAGCCAGTAGTGCAACAACAACGCCTATTGCAACAACCGAGAGAATGGCAGGATAGAAAAGCGCGAGTTGAATTTTCTGGCGTAAGGTTTGCTGTGACTCTACATAGTCGGCCAGTCGTTCAAGAACACCATCCAGATGGCCAGAATGCTCACCCGCTGCGACCGTGGCACGGTAAATCTCGGGAAATACGCCGGGGAAATCGGCCAGCGCTGACGCAAGGTCATGTCCCTCCAGTACTTTGGAGCGAATGCCGAGAACAATTTTCTGTGTCCGTGCGCTTTCGGTTTGCTGAGAGGTCGCCTGTAAGGCTGATTCAAGAGGCAGACCGACATGCACCAGCGTAGCGAGCTGGCGGGTAAACAGAGCCAGTTCAGTAACGCTGAGAGACTGTCGCAGCCCGATTCTGAAGCCGCCGGCACGGCGTCCGCTGTCTTTGCCGACAACCTCGTTGACCTCAATGGGAACCAGACCCTGATCCCGCAGATTCTGTCTTATCTGTCTTGGGGCGTCGCCTTCAAGGACCCCTCGCTTCTGGCGCCCACGATCGTCCAGTGCTACGTATTCAAATGCACCCATCAGCTAGAACCAGTACCATTTTCCCGGGGGGGCTCAGTCTTCACGCGTAACTCGCAGCATTTCCTCAAGTGTTGTCGTGCCATTCAGGACCTTGCTACGGCCATCGTCATTGATGCTTGGGCTGCTGCGGCGGGCATGCGCCTCAAGCGTCTGTTCAGAGGCACCGTCGTGAATTAGCGTGCGCATGGCATCGTTTACTGAAATGAACTCGTAAATACCACTGCGTCCGCGATAGCCACTGTGATTACAGGCTTCACAGCCCTTTTGCTTGTACAGCGTGGCAGGTTCATCATCGGGAATACGGAGTAATTGCCGCTCTCTGGGCTCAGGGTCATAAGCAACGCGGCAACTTTTGCACAAAGTGCGAACCAGTCGCTGTGCCATTAGGCCGATGATGCTAGAGGAAAGCAGAAATGGCTCCACACCCATGTCACGTAAACGGGCGATTGCACCGACTGCGCTGTTGGTATGCAGTGTGGACAGGACAAGATGGCCGGTCAAGGAGGCTTGCACTGCGATATCGGCGGTTTCCAGGTCGCGTATTTCACCCACCATCACCACGTCTGGATCCTGTCGAAGAATGGCGCGGAGTCCACGTGCGAAGGTCATGTTTACCTTCGTATTTACCTGGGTCTGGCCTATCCCGTCCAGATAGTACTCAATCGGGTCTTCGACGGTCATGATATTGCGTTCACGACTGTTTATGCGTGAGAGCGCTGCATATAGCGTGGTGGTCTTACCAGAACCGGTCGGGCCGGTTACCAGAATGATTCCGTGGGGCTTGTGAATAAGAAGATCAATACCTGAGAGGGTATTGCTGTCCATGCCGAGTTGTTCCAGATCCAGCCTGCCTGCCTGCTTGTCCAGAAGTCGCATGACCACCCGTTCACCGTGCCCAGAGGGCAGGGTAGAAACGCGTACATCCACGGCGCGTCCGGCCAGGCGCAAGGAAATACGACCATCCTGTGGCAGGCGTTTTTCCGCGATGTCTAGCTTTGCCAGCACCTTGATACGTGACACGATGAGTGGGGTCAGGGCGCGAGATGGTGAAAGGACTTCTCTTAACACGCCATCTACCCGGAATCGGACTGTCAGGCGGTTTTCATAAGGCTCGATATGGATGTCAGAGGCGTTGACCTTGATTGCCTCTGTGAGTAGCGCGTTGATCAGTCGAATTATCGGCGCATCATCCTCGCTCTCGAGGAGGTCTTCTGGTTCTGACAGGGCTTGAGCTGCGCTGGATAGATCCAGGTCGTCATCAAACCCTTCCATCATTTGCATGGCATCAGAAGTGCCGGCTGAATACTGGCGCTGCAGCAGTGAATCGAATTCACTGCCGGAGACTTTTTTCAGTCGAATAGGACGGCGTAGTACGCGTCTGACTTCAGTAGCGGTCTGCAGCTTTACATCTTCACGACAAAGTATCTCTAGGTGGTCTCCATGATCCTCACCCAGTAATACACCATGTCGTTTCGCAAAAGCGAACGGTAGAGAAGCAGTGGCCGTCATGGGCTATCAGACGCTTGTTTATCCGGGCTGGTCAGGTCATTCATTTGGGGAAGTACCGGCCGGTCCCGGCGGCTGAAATAATCCGCCTTGTGGAACTGTTCCAGTTGCTTTTCGCGCATGTAATCGTATTTTTGCCGCGTATAGTAATCGGCAGCCCGGCTATCACGCAGGATGACTGGTCGAATAAAGAGCATCAGGTTTCGCTTGTCCTTGCGGGTGGTCTTGGACCGGAACAGAGCGCCCAGAAGTGGGATCTTACCGAGCACTGGCACGGCCTGCTGACCCTCGGTCTGCTGGTCATCAATCAGACCGCCGAGGACGAGAATGTCTCCATTCTCGATCAGTACAGAAGTGGTCAGGGTACGTTTATTGGTTATCAAGTCCAGATTGCTCGTGGCGCCCGGGCTGATGCTGGATGTCTCCTGATCAATTTTCAGCTGGACTGTCTGTCCTTCATTGATCTGTGGCGTGATTTTAAGCGTGAGACCGACATCCTTACGTTCGATGGTCTGAAAGGGGTTGACCGCACCTGTGGTGCTGCCCGTATTCGAGAATGAGCCAGTCAAAAATGGCACCTCTTGTCCAACGGTAATTTCAGCTTCTTCATTGTCCAGAGTGACTAATGATGGTGTGGAGAGGATGTTTGTATCGCTGTCTCCCTGCAGTGCCCTTAGCAGGACGGCATAGTCATTGCCGCTCTTGGTACCACCGCCACCAATATTGATGCCTGACCTAAGCAGGCCAACAGCACTGCCACTGGCTACGGCTG
>JBFKKS010000287.1:0-2915 GCA_041630955.1 Nevskiales bacterium | reverse complement strand
TTTGGCCGGGTGACCGAGCACGCCATGCGGCGGGTGGCCTTGCAGGTCTTCCGGCATCTGCATCGGCTCGACCTGAACTTTCATCTGTCACGCAGGACCGGTGGACTGAGCCGCGACATCGAACGTGGCACGGGCGGCATCAGTTTTCTGCTGCGCTTCATGCTGTTCAACATTATTCCGACGCTGCTGGAAATCTCGCTGGTCGCTGGCATCCTGCTGGTCAATTACAGCCCCTGGTTTGCCATCATTACCTTTGGCTCGGTGGTCGTATATATCGGCTTTTCTGTAGTGACTACCGAGTGGCGTACCCAGTATGTGCGCGAGGCCAATGAACGGGACTCCCGGGCCAATACCCGCGCGATCGACAGCCTGCTGAACTACGAGACCGTCAAATACTTTGGTAACGAGGAGTACGAGTCGAACCAGTACGACACCAGCCTCGCCCACTGGGAACAATCACTGATCAAGAACCGCCTGTCGTTGGCCACGCTGAACTCGGGCCAGGCGTTGATCATCGCGGGGGCGGTGACCAGCATGATGATCCTGGCGGCCCAGCACGTGGTGGACGGCAGCATGACGCTGGGTGACCTGGTACTGGTCAACGCTTACATGATCCAGATATTCCTGCCACTGAATTTCCTTGGCTTTGTGTACCGGGAGATCAAGCGTGCACTGGCAGACATGGGGCGCATGTTCAATCTGCTGGAGGTCAATGCCGAGGTGGCGGACAAGCCGGATGCGGTGCCCTTGGTCATTCGCCCGGCGCTTCCCGGCAACGCGGTTCTGGGTGGGGAGGTGAATGTCGGCATCCGTTTCGAAAACGTTAACTTTGCCTATCGTGCCGATCGCCCCATCCTGCATGACGTGAGTTTCGAGATTCCACCGGGGCACAAGCTGGCGGTGGTGGGGGCCAGCGGTGCTGGCAAGTCAACCCTCGCACGCCTGCTGTTCCGTTTCTATGATGCAGACGGTGGCGGCATATTTATTAACGACCAGAATATTCGTGATGTGACCCTGTCCAGCCTGCGTTCGCATATCGGCGTGGTGCCGCAGGATACTGTGCTGTTCAACGACACGATTTTCTACAACATTGCCTACGGCCGCCCACAGGCAAGTCGCGATGAAGTGATAGAGGCGGCGCGTAATGCGCACCTGGCCGACTTCATCGAAAGACTGCCGGATGGCTATGACACCATCGTCGGCGAGCGGGGACTGAAGGTTTCCGGAGGCGAGAAGCAACGCATCGCGATTGCCCGAACGATTCTCAAGAATCCGGAAATACTGATTTTCGATGAAGCGACTTCATCGCTGGACTCGGAATCCGAAAAAGCCATTCTGCGTAACCTTAACGAGATCGCGGCACGGCGCACGACACTGGTCATTGCCCATCGGCTTTCAACCGTGATTGATGCCGATAACATAGTCGTACTCGACCAGGGACGCGTCGTCGAACAGGGACAGCACAAGCAGCTGATTGAACAGGGCGGAACCTATGCGCGTCTTTGGCAGATGCAGCAACAGGAAATGCAGAAGGTCACTGTGACGACGGACGTAACCGCCGTGCCAGCAGCAAACACCTGAGCGTTTAAACTGACCAGCAAGCGGGGCTTGCAAGGGAGGGAGAGATGACAACAGCGATGATCGTATTTGCGACTATTGCCTGCCTGTTTCACCTGATGGCGTTTGTGATGGAAAGCCTGCTGTTCATGAGGCCGGCAGTGTACAAGCGCTTCAACGCCAAAACTCGCCAGGAGGCTGAGGCCACACGCCTGTTTGCCTTCAATCAGGGTTTCTACAACCTGTTCCTGGTCGTCGGCTGTGTGGGTGGTATGTTGATGTGGCAGGCCGGGGCTTACGTTGAGGGTGGAACCCTGGTTTTGTTTACCTGTGCCTGCATGGTTGGGGCAGGCTGCGTGCTGTTTTATTCCTCACCCAGAATGTGGCGGGTGGCACTGTATCAGGCCGTCCCGCCCGGCATCGTTGTGGGCCTGTATTTTCTATAGCGCCTTTTGAATGATTGATTATTGATTCATGTCCGCAACGATAACGCCTCAGTGGCGCATTACATTTGGTCTGGTGCTGATACTCGTGTTGATGGCGGGCCTGTCAGCACAGCTGATTCTTGATCTGCGCGCTCATCAGCAACTGACCCAGGACCGTGCCGAACTCAAGCATGTGAAATACGGCCTGCTTAATGCGGATAACTGGGTTGTACAGGTCACCGATATTGTCGAGACAAAGGTGCGGGGGCTGGAACTGGAGGGGCAGAACCGGGTCGCGCTCAAGCGCAGCCTTGAGCGCATGTTGCATACCCTCATCGTCGAGGCGGATCGCTATATGCGCGAGCAGAACCGCAGCGGCAACTGGCTGCGGCGTGTTACCAACCGCTTCAAGCAAAGCGTGGCCGACCAGCTGGTGGACCTGAATACACTCAAGGCCGGTGTGCCGCAGTATGCAGAGGAAATTCTCAAGGAACTCGAGAAACCGGAGGCCCGGGCAGAGTTGGGTGATTTCCTTGAACAGGTCGTACGTGATCTGTCGCAATCGACCTTTGCCAGGGTGGATCGCAGCCTCCTGGAGGCGATCCATGCGCGCTATGGCTGCAGCGAGAAACTCGCCTGTGATGCCGCCATCACCCAGAGAATTTCTGATAATCAACCACGTATTCAGCAGTTGGTTACCGCGGTATTGCTGCTTTCGGCATTGTTGTTCTACTGCGTGGTGGTCACGCGGCACGAGGTCAATAAGACCCGACTCGGCCTGCTGGCGCTGTGCGCCTCGGTACTCATGCTGTGTGGCGTGCTGACGCCGATGATCGAGGTGGAGGCGCGCATTTCCGAGCTGCAGTTCATGTTGCTGGGTGAGCCGGTGTTATTCACTGACGAGGTGTTTTACTTCCAGAGCAAGAGCGTGCT
>JBFKKS010000286.1:0-2935 GCA_041630955.1 Nevskiales bacterium | reverse complement strand
CCGAGTGCCTCAAGGGCGACCCCTGCGTGCTGTTTATTGCCTTTGAATCCCCGCTGGATGCCCACCCCATGGAAGCGGACGGGCACTGATTTATCGGCAGTATCTCTACGACCCTTCTTTTGCACTGGCCCGGAAGGGTTCCGGGGGTGCTTTGCGCCCTTGATTAAAGATTCACTGGTCGTGATTGTCCGCAGCGTTTAGTCTTAGCCTTTTTTGAAAAGGCAGCAGGTAAATGCAGATCGCTAAAGTGACGGGTAGTAAAGTCTTGATGGCTGTTTTGCTACTCCTGTCAGCATGCAATAGCAGCAACAACAACAAGGTTACGAGCAGCGAGCGGGGCAATAGCGTTTATACAGGGCAGTCTGCCTGGACCAAGCTGGGCACACGCGAAAACCTCAGTGTTGCCAATACGGTCATCACCTCTCCGGCGAATGCGGTCTGGAGTTCGTATGAACCGGCCCCACAATATCCCAATATATATACGAGCGAGCACAGCATCACCATGGCGGATGGTATTGAGCTATCTGTCACCGTCGGCGTCCCCGCGGACGAAGACGGCAATGCCATTGAGCAGCCGTTCCCGACCATTCTCACCATGACGGGCTACAACAAGTTCAATGGCAGCTTCTCATCCTTTCTCGGTGCCCCCATTCCCGGCTTTATTACACAAGGCTATGCACACGCAGTGGTGGATGTGCGTGGCACCGGGGCTTCCGGAGGCCAATGGAGTGCATTCGGCGAGCAGGAGCAGGCAGATTACTGGCCGACCATCGAATGGGTAGCGACGCAGCCATTCAGCAACGGACGAATCGGTTTTTATGGCGCCTCGCTGCTAGGCATCACATCCGTACTGGGTGCGGCACAAAAGCATCCTGCGGTTAAGGCACTGTTCCCCATTGTTCCCCTGGGTGATGCCTATCGAGATATCGTTTTTAGCGGTGGTCAAACCAACGCCGGTTTTATACCGCTATGGTTGTCGCTGGTAGCCGGACTGAGTGTGGTGGACCCAAGCCTGATGCAAGACCCGGCCAGCGGTACGCAGCATGCTATTGATCGGCTGGATAACATGCTCACCACATTCCACGGGCCAATGATGCTCAACGCGATCACGGGCGAGCAGAACACCGTTTACGACGGCGAGTTCTGGCGGGTGCGCTCACCACTTGAGCATGCAGAGAATATCCATGTGCCCACCTTCATTGTGGGTGGCCTGCTGGATATCTTTCAGCGTGGCGAGCCGTTGCTGTATGAAGCACTCAAAAACCACACCACGGCCAAGCTGCTGATGGGGCCGTGGCAACACCTCGGTCTGATCAACTCGGGTTTGCCACAGGATGGCGTGCCCGAGATGCAACAGATCGCACTACGCTGGTTTGATCATTACGTGAAGGGCGAGCCCAATGGCGCAGACCAGCTTCCCAATGTCACGCAATACGTCTGGGGGCACGGGCACTACGCGACCAGTGTTGATTGGCCCGACCCACAGGCGCGCGCCCAGCGCTGGTACATGCGCGGCGATAGTTCTCTCACACAGGCCATGCCGGAAGCAGACGAAGCCAGTCACATGGTTGTTCAGCAACCACTCAACGGCCTGTGCTCTCCCAGTACCGCACAATGGACAGCCGGTGTTTTAGGGCTGATACCCGTCATCCCCTGTTTTTCAGACGACACCGCGGCCACTGCACTCGACGCCAAATTTGACACGGCCCCCATGGAACAGGACTTCTACTTCACGGGGCCGATACAGGCAGATATCTGGATTGAGACAACTGCTGAAAATGCCGGGCTGAGTGTGCGACTAAGCGATATCGCCCCCGATGGCAGCGCCACGCCGCTGTCGAATGGCATCCTCACGGCCAGCATGCGGGCAGTCGATGAGAGTCGCTCGCGCACCCTGAACGGCGAAATGATCCAGCCATGGCACACGTACAAGCAGGAAACCGTGCAAAGCGTGGGTGCCGGCAACCCGATCAAGCTGAACGTGGAAATTTTCCCCACCAATGCCCTCATCAAGGTAGGGCATCGCCTGCGTATTTCAGTTGGCCCCAGCGACGTGCCGCATGGCGTGCCGCCGCTGCCGGATCTACTGCAAAGCGCTATCGGTGCCATGACCATACTGAATGACGCAGAGCATCCGTCCAGCGTGGTGCTGCCGGTGGTGCCTGCCTCGGTGCTGAATTAAGCAGCTATCGGCAAGGCACATAGCAATGGGGTGATCCAGCCATATACCCGGCAGGGCTGGTCGCCGCCATGCTTAGGCAGTAGTCTGGGCCTTAACTAAAAAAGCTTGGAGGCACCATGCAGGTTACTACGCAGCTCATTACCGATATCAATATCACCTTGCTCTATGGCGGCGCACTCGCACTCTGGTTCCTGGTGCTGAGTGTGCGGGTCATCCTGGGTCGAGGGGGCAGTGGCCCCAGCCTGGGTGACGGCGGCGATGCCACGATGCAACGTCGCATTCGGGGGCATGCCAA
Source organism: Nevskiales bacterium (assembly GCA_041630955.1). Lineage (GTDB taxonomy): Bacteria > Pseudomonadota > Gammaproteobacteria > Nevskiales > CAJXLF01 > JBFKKS01. The sequence continues at coordinate 458 of JBFKKS010000286.1, read as the reverse complement.
CTTTGCCGAGTACGTACCCCTGATCCTTGTCCTGATTGGCTTCCTGGAAGCCAACGGCACCGCCGCCTGGATTATCCATGCGCTCGGCGTGACCCTGCTGGTGGGCCGCCTGTTGCATGGCTATGCATTCTCCTTCAGTGAAAAGTCGGCCATCGGCCGGTCGGGCGGGATCGTGCTAACTCTGTTGTGCTTACTGGCAGCCGGCGGATTGTCATTGGGGGCGGGCCTGCAGGCGCTGTAATTTGCTTGCAATGCCGCTGCATTAGTGACGATCAAAGCTGTGCCATTTTCATCATTGGCAGGATGGGGTGTGCTGATGGGTTGGTTTTGGTGACGCGGTTGCAGGAGGGCCTAGTTTGGATGGAAATTTACTCTGACACCATTTTTCCTTGGGAGTGTGGCCCAGCCTACCTGATACATGACTGGGAGTTTCACCGCCATGACATCGACACCGGCTT
>JBFKKS010000285.1:0-2944 GCA_041630955.1 Nevskiales bacterium | reverse complement strand
TTAATGATGCTGGCGGGGGTGAAACCATGATCCAGCGCTGCCGAATAAAGGAAGGGCTTGAAGTTTGAGCCTGGTTGGCGCTCAGCCTGTATCGCACGATTAAATTTGCTCAATCCAAAATCGAATCCACCGACCATGGCAAGAATCGCCCCGTTGTTTGGGTCGAGACCTACGAGCGCACCCTGCACGGCTGGAATTTGAGCAAGTCGCCAAGGGGACTTTTTGTTCCCCGTGGCCTGAATGCGCACGACGTCTCCGCGGGCGGCCAATGCTTTGCCTTTGGTGCCGCTTTTGGCCCATGACAGGGCCTCGCCCTGGAGAGTGATCGGCTTCTCGCCCGGGGTAAACACCGTCAAAGCCGTTGGAGAAGACGCGACCACCAGAGCGGGCAACAGGTCATTGGCTTTTGGCAGTTTACCCAGGGCTCGCTCGGTACTCGCCTGATCGGCCATGTCTTCTTCGGTCAGTCGCGTTTCGGGGCCGCGGTACTCATGGCGCTGGTCATAGTCCAGCAAAGCCTGATGCAGGCCATCATTTGCCGCCTTCTGATGGGTACCCAGTAGAGTAGTGATTACACGGTACCCCTGCGTGTAGGCGGCCTCTCCAAACTGCGCAACCATCTGCGCGCGCACCATCTCGGCAATATGTGGTGCCTTCAGTTCGGGTTGCAGGGTCTGTAGTTGGGCGCTGACTGCTTCGGCAGTAGCCTGCCCGAAGGCTTCTGCCTCAATGTAGCCCAGTTCAAGCATGCGTCTAAGTACATAGTTACGCCTTAGTTGTGCACGCTGTGGGTTGGTTATCGGGTTATAACTGGAGGGGGCTTTGGGCAGGCCTGCGATCATGGCTATCTGCGCCAGGCTCAACTCATCTAGGGCCTTCCCATAGTAAACACGGGCTGCTGTGGCGACGCCGTAGGCCCGATGCCCCATGTAGATTTTGTTGAGATAGAGAGCAAGGATATCCTGCTTGCTGTATTGCGCTTCCAGACGCAGGGCCAGCAATATTTCCTTAACCTTTCGGGTATAGCTTTTTTCATTACTCAGAAACAGGTTGCGGGCCAACTGCATTGTGATGGTGCTGCCCCCCTGGGTCTTCTCGCCAGTGGTAATCAGAATGAAAGCGGCTCGAACCAGTCCCTGATAATCAACGCCCGGATGGGAAAAGAAACGATCATCTTCCGCTGCCAGAAAAGCCTGGATGACTGTCTGGGGAATCTCGTCGTAATCCAGCGGGGCGCGGCGCTCGACGCCGTATTCCCCCATCAGCAGCCCATCCGCAGAAAATACACGCAGAGGCACATCCATGGCGGGGGTTTGTAGGCTCGCAGCGTCAGGCAGTTGCGCATCGTAGTACACGTAAGCAGCGCCCAGTCCGATAATCACGGCTGTAGCTGCGGCCATCAACAGAGCTGTAAAAACCAGTGTGGCGCGAAATATCAGGTTGGTTGCGGACATGCGTGGCTACGTTGGGATGCGAATTGGGTTAAGGTCTTGATATGTTGTGGCTGGCGGGGCCGAACTGGTGCTTGCGCCGTCGCGACTATGAGATATAGTAACCGGAACAAAACGATAAGGGTGCTTAATGAGGATCCTGCCAAGCATATTTGGCCCGGAGGAGAATAGTCTGATCGGTCTGGACATCAGTTCCAGCGCCGTGAAGCTGGTTGAGCTGCATAAAGCAGGCAATACCTTCCGTGTCGAAGCCTTTGCCAGAGAAGCGTTGCCCGAGGGCTCCGTGATTGACCAGCAGATCAAGGAGCCAGAGCAGGTTGGGGCTGCGATTGCGCGTGCGGTCAGGCAGTCGGGCACCTCCCTTCGTCAGGCTGCCGTTGCGGTTTCAGGGGCAGAGGCTATCAGCAAGGTGATCGAGATGCCGGCTGATCTCAGCGAGGCCGAAATGGAAGAGCAAATCAATTTCGAAGCCGATCAGCACATTCCCTTCGCGATCGATGAAGTGAACCTGGATTTCTATGTTGTGGGTCCGGCTGATCGTGATGATGCCGTCAGGGTCATGTTGGCAGCATGTAAGCGTGAAACCATTGAATTGCGATTGGCGGCGCTCGAATTTGGCGGGCTTAGTGCCAAGGTGGTCGATGTCGAAACCTTCGCCCTGCAAAATGCCACCACCCTTCTGGAATACCAGATGCCCGATGAGGGGCTCGATCGAATCATAGCGATCGTCGATGTGGGTGCACGACATACCAAGATCAATATCCTCTCGAATCTGGATACGGTTTATATTCAGGATCGCCAATTCGGTGGGCAGATGCTCACCGATGAGATTTCACGGCGTCTTGCGATTGACCCAGCCGAGGCCGAGGACGGCAAAGTGAAGGGGGACCTGCCGGACAGCTACCTCGAAGAAATTCTGCCGGCCTATATCCATGATCTCGGCGAGCAGATTAATCGAACCCTGCAATTGTTTTATTCAGCCAATTCACGCGTTGGCACCATTGACCAGGTGCTGTTGACAGGAGGATCGAGCGTCCTGCCCGGTTTGAGCAAGCAATTGCAGCAGCAGTTGGGCATCAGGGTGGAATTGGCGCTTCCATTCGACAAGCTGCGCCATTCTATGCGTGCACGCGGCAGCAAGTTTGAACAGGTCGCACCCGGCTTGATGATGGCTTCCGGGCTGGCACTCAGGGCCTTTGACGAATGATCCGGATTAATCTGCTCGACTGGCGCAACGAGAGACGTGAGCGGCCCTAGCGTGTCCAGTCCAGCCCTAGCACCTCCCGCGTTCGCTGTCGTGTGCGAGGACGACGGTTCCTTCGATATTGCAAACGACCCGACCGAGGTTGGCGGTGGACCAGGTCTGTGCGTCGATTCCTGCACGACATCAAGGCCGGTGTCCGCCGACGAGTGGTGGCGGAACGCCAACCTGGGTCGGGTCGTAAACTATCGTGCAGACCAACAGCGAGGGAGCTCGCTCCCGAGCTGCTACG
>JBFKKS010000284.1:0-2952 GCA_041630955.1 Nevskiales bacterium | reverse complement strand
TTCAGCTTGTTGAGGCGACCCTCCAGGTTATCGAGACGTTCAAATACGCGCTCGTTATCCAGATTGGCATCCTTCCATACGTAAAGGGCGCCCGAGAAGGCGACCAGGCCCACCACCGTGGCAAAGAGAATAAATATCCCCAGAGAACGCACCCCGCCGGAGGGTTTACTACTGGTCTCAGGCGCAGACGCAGGTGCAGGCGTGGGAGGAGATGCGGTGGAGGGTGGCTGCTCTTCGCTCATATTGCGTTATCCCGGCACGGTCGCTTTGGGGTGGCATTCGAGGACCGCCTTGACCAACGCCTGCTCAGACAAGGGCGAAGGCACCAAGCAGACTTTTCGAAAGCCCATGGATTGTGCCATTTGTACCACACGTGCACTGGGGACGACCAGTTGCAGGCCGAGCAAGCGGTCCCTGCTATCCATGGGGGTGAGTTCAAACAGGCGCTGCAGGATTTCTCCACTGGTGACAATAGCCTGATTCGCGGTGCTGAGTGCGCTGACAACAGTGGCCCCAGAGGGCGACAAAAGGCAGCGGCGATACACAGGCCATTCATCAACCACAGCACCCCGTTCACGCAAGGTGCTGGCGATAAGGTTTCGCCCCCCCTGCCCCTTGATCAGCAGTACTTTTTGGTGGGCAAGCTTTTGCAATTCGGCCAGGCTTAAAAGCCCTTCTGAACTGTAATCCTTTGCCGGAATAAGCACATTCTTGTAGCCCGCCTCGGTCAGAGCCTGGGCGGTTGCGGCGCCCACGGCCGCGACATGGGTCTGAGCAGTTATTTCCCCGGGCGATGCCTGGCTATGGATGACGGCATTGGGGCTGGTGAATACCAGCCAGTCATAGCAACCCAGATCGGAGAGTGACGGGTGCCGCAGCGCTTCGATATCAATCACGGGCAGGCGAATGACTTGTGCGCCGGCAGCCTGCAAGGCCCGGCACAGTGACTCGGCCTGTAGAGGGGGCCGGGTGACCAGAACAACGGGAGCGGTCATATCAACCCGGAACAGGTAGACCGAGATTTTGCAGAATCTGGTCTGCCCCCTGGGCCAGCAGGTCATCGGCGGCACGCAGACCCAGGCTGACAGCGTCGCAGCCCGGTCCTTCCTGGCGGGTGGCCAGCAGGCGCTTTCCGTCCGGATCTCCCATGCGCGCGGTCAGTGTCAGGTGCCCATCCTGTAATGTAGCGTAGCCAGCCAAAGGCAGTGTGCAGTTGCCTCCCATGCGCGCATTGACTGCCCTTTCAGCGGCTACGCAAGTTGCGGTTTCACCGTGATGAAGCGCCGCAAGCAGTGTTGTTGTCTCAGCATCATCGGATCTGCACTCAATCCCAATGGCTCCCTGACCAATCGCGGGCAGACTTTGTTCGGTACTCAGGGCACAGCGAATGCGCTCATCGAGTGCAAGCCTTTGCAGACCAGCGCAGGCAAGAATGATCGCGTCGAAGCGCCCTTCATCAAGCCGCCGTAGCCGGGTTTGTACATTGCCGCGCAGTGGTTCGATGCGAAGATCAGGCCGCAAATGCAATAACTGGGTCTGGCGACGCAGACTGGCTGTACCCACTCTGGCCCCTTCGGGGAGGGCGTCCAGGCCGGAGAAATGGTTGGAGACAAAGGCATCCAGTGGATCGGCACGCTCCAGGATTACCGGCAGGTGAAGGCCGTCAGGAAAATGGGCAGGCACATCTTTCATTGAGTGCACAGCAATATCCGCTCGCCCCTCCAGAAGCGCGAGTTCCAGTTCCTTCACAAAAAGGCCCTTGCCGCCGATTTTCGACAGGGGTGAATCGAGCATCTGGTCACCCTTGGTGGTCATCGGCACCAGCGTCACTTCAAGCTGCGGGTTCAGCTCACGCAGGCAGGCCTGGACATGTTCGGCTTGCCAAAGAGCCAGTCGGCTTTCGCGCGTGGCAATGCGCAGGGATTGGGTGATTGCAGTCATAGCGGGCTATTGTAAAGAAGCCGGCAGTCAGTTGCCTGACAGCCGTTGAGGTTAACGGCGCAAAAGGGCGCGTAAAGCGGGGAGCCTGCGGCGGCTGACGGGTACGCTCTGTTCGGTATGCAACAACTGTAGCTTCGCCTCATTGCCACTTCCACTCAGGCCCTGGATATAGCGGACCGCCACCAGCGTGCTTCGGTGAACGCGCAGAAAATCATCACCCAGTCGAGTTTCCAGTTCCTGCAGGGATTCATCACACCAACCTTCCCCCTGGCGGTGGAGCACTCGAGTCAATTTCTGATCAGCCAGGCAGCAGATTACCTGATCGGCAGCGATGCGCTGTTGTTTGCGTCCGATTCGGAGCACCAGGTAACGGTCTCGACTGCCAGTGCTGGTGTCTGTAATAGCAGCCAACTGTGCTCGCCGTGGCTGCTGGGCGCGTAACAGCGCGGCAACGAGTTCTTCGCGGCGAATCGGTTTCAATAGATAAGCGCTTGCAGCGGCATCAAAAGCCGATAACGCATGCTCGCTGTGAGCTGTGGTGAAGATGACTGCCGGTGGCAGGGGCATGCGCGCCAGCGCACGGGCTGTTTTCAGCCCATCCATTTCTGGCATATGAATGTCTACCAGCACCACATCCGGCTGGTGGTGCTCGACCTGCTCAATCAGTTCACGGCCGTTATGCAATTCTGCGATGAGTTCGCAGTCATCGATTTCGCTCAACAGCCTACGCAAGCGGTCTCGTGCCAACGGTTCATCATCTGCCAGCATGACTTTCATGAGCTGACGGGTCTCCTTGGCAAGATCAGCCGCGCCTCGAACATTTTTTCCGATGGCAGTATCTGAATTTCAGCACCATTTTCTCCGTACAGCCAGCGTAGGCGAAGGCGTATATTTTCAAGTGCCTCTCCGCTGCCAGGTCGGTCAGCCGATTCATCTATCGGGTTAGTGACGCTGATGACATAGAAGCTGTCATCCAGTGGAATAGCCCGCACCTGTACCGTGCCCCCTTCC
>JBFKKS010000283.1:0-2988 GCA_041630955.1 Nevskiales bacterium | reverse complement strand
TCTATCAGACCCCGGGTTGTGCTAATCGTTCAGCGTTGCACACACGGAGATGGGTGGCCAATATCGAAATTTTCATACTCGAAAACAGTAATTTACGTGATTCGCAGGCTTAGGCCAAGCGCGTCAGTGTCAGTCTGTTCCCGTGTTTCAGGCAAGCGGCGATATTCTGCCTAGGGATTAAGCAGCGCCGGCGGGGTGCAGGCATTCAGAGCGGCTATCGACAGGCCCAGGTGATCAGCCAGATAAGGCAGCAGTCGCCGGGCCACCACTTCGACCTGATCCGGACCGCCCAGGGCGCTGACCTGGGTCATTTTTAATCCGGCATAGCCGCAAGGGTTAATGCGACTGAAAGGCTCCATATCCATGGCAACGTTCAGCGACAAACCGTGGTAGCAGCAGCCCTTACGAATGCGCATGCCAATGGAGCCAATCTTGCTGCCGTCCACGTACACGCCGGGGGCTTCACGGTTGCCCGCTGCCTGGATGCCAAATTCGTTCAGGCAACCGATCATGGCCTCTTCAAGGGCGATGACCAGCTTGCGCGGGCCCAGCTTAAGGCGCTGGATGTTCAGCAATGGGTAAACCACTAGCTGGCCCGGGCCATGGTAGGTAACCTGTCCACCGCGGTCCGTGGCCACAATTGGAATATCGCCCGGTGCAAGAAGGTGGGTTTCAGAACCGCTCTGCCCTTGAGTGAATACGGGAGCATGTTCCAGTGCCCAAATCTGATCCTTTGTGTCGTCTGTGCGTTCATCGGTGAACTGGCGCATGGCTTGCCAGGTGCGATCGTATCCACATTGCCCGAGCCAGTAGGCAGTGGCTTGGGGAATGGGCGCGGTCACTGAAGACGGCTGGGTCATGGCGGACGCAGTGGGTACTCGGTCAGGTCGCCATTACAACGACATGACGACCTTTTCGTGATCACTCAGGGTCTGGTAAATACGGTCCAGCTGCTCCTGGCTGTGGGCTGTGATGTGGATGGTGACTGCCACAAACCGGCCCTTACTGCTCTGGTTGATGCTGAGCTGGTCGCGTTGCAGGTTATTCACATGAGGACCAATGATTTCAAGCAGAAGATCCACGAAGGACTCCGGGCCGGTTTCGCCCAGTCCTTCAACGCGTCCGAATGCCTTGATGGGAAAGGCACAGGGGAATTCAAGTAGCTGCTGATCTGACATGCGTGACCTGGTGGCCTAGCTGCCGCGGTATTGCTGTTTGAATGCCTGGAAGGCATCGTAGACCTGCTGCCAGAGCGGACCCGGTTTGCCCTGGCCGACAGTCTTGTTATCGAGCACAGTCACTGGATACAGTTCGCGGGTGGAACTGCTGATCCAGATTTCATCTGCTGCCCTGAGGGTGGCCTCACTGACGGGTTCCTCGCGCACCTGTAAGTCGGCATTCCGGGCAAGCCCCAGGATGAGATCGCGGGTGATGCCCGGCAGCAACTCAGCACCGTTCGGGGGCGTGACCACGACCCCGTCTGAAACCACAAAAACATTGCTTGAGGCTCCCTCTGTCAGGTGGCCGTCACGTAGCAGGATAGCCTCGTTGCATCCCTGGCTAAGCGCCTGCTGGCTAAGCAGTACATTGCCGAGCAGCGCAATCGACTTCACATCACAGTGTTTCCACCGGGTATCGGGTAAGGTGAGCGCTTTGACCCCTTTTTCACGCACCTCCCCTGGCATGGCCGGTAGCGGCTGGCAAAAGGCAAGCACAGTCTGATTGGGCTGTTCGGGCAGGGCGTGACCACGTGAAGCCGTGGCCCCGCGGGTGACCTGAACATAGAGCATGCGATCACCACTGACCTCATTCACTTCGAGCAGGCGGTGAATCATGTTGGCCCAGTCAGCAGAACTCATGGGGTTATCAAGCAGGATGGCTGACAGTGAGTTATCCAGGCGTTGCAGATGCTCGCTCAAGTGAAAGGGACGCCCGCCATAGACCGGCAGCACTTCATAAACGCCATCGGCAAACAGAAAACCGCGATCAAGCACTGATACACGGGCTTCCTGCAGGGGCAGGTAACTGCCATTCAAATATGCGATGGTCACGTTTTTCGTCGCAGCTGTTCAGGAACCAGCCCGGGAATTACCGCTTGAACACGAACAGGCGGGCCTCATCGAATAGCCGCTGCCACCAGCTACCCATGCCAACCGACTCCAGGGCTATGACCGGAGTCTGTTTGAGTACTTCACCGTCCAGGGAAACGGTGAGCTGTCCCAGCGTGGCGCCTGCCTCGACTGGGGCAAACACGTCCCCATGCAAATCGGCCTGGATGCTCAGCGAGTCCTTCTTGCCACGTGGCGTTGTCACGTACAGGGCCTGACCGGGTCCAACGGCAAGCTTGTCGCTTTCGCCCTTCCATACCTGGATGCTGTCCATGGTGCTGCCTTCGTCGAAGAGTTTATGGGTTTCGAAAAAGCGGAAGCCATAATTCAGCAGGGCCTGGTTATAGCGCGTGCGTGCACCCACGCTCTTGGTACCAATGACGACTGAGATCAGGCGCATGTCATCACGTTTTGCAGAAGTAACAAGGCAGTACCCGGCCGATTCCGTGTAACCGGTTTTCAGACCATCCACGCTCTCGTCACGACGCAGAAGGGCATTACGGTTGTGTTGCTTGATATTGTTAAAGACGAATTCGGTTTCGGAGTAGAAATGGTAGTACTCCGGAAAATTACGAATCAGGGCCGCAGAAAGAATGGCAATATCACGTGCCGTGGAATAGTGGTCTTCCCCGGGCCAGCCTGAAGCGTTGGTGAAATGGCTCCCTGTCATGCCAAGTTTCTCGGCAATCTGGTTCATGTAGGAGGCAAAGGTTTCTTCGCTTCCCGCAACGAATTCGGCCAGTGCAATGGTCGCGTCATTACCCGACTGGATGATCATGCCTCGCAAAAGGTCTTCCACGCGGATTTTCTTGCCCACTTCCACGAACATCTTGGAGCCGCCCATGCGCCACGCTTTTTCACTGATCGTGACTTCGTCATC
>JBFKKS010000282.1:0-2988 GCA_041630955.1 Nevskiales bacterium | reverse complement strand
CACGTTGGCTGGCATCTATGCTTTCCTCCTGCCGGTCACGGCACTGTTCGGGCTGGGCGTCTGGCTGGTTACCTTGCTGCTGTCGGGTATGGTCGGGCTCTCCACCATATTGGCCGCCCTTGCGATCTGCGTCGCCGCGGCCGCGCAAGCAGACAGCCTGGCCTCACCGCCAGTTGTGTTTGCCATCCTGGCTTTTATCCTCGTGCTGTATACGCATCGGGAAAATATTCAACGCATGATTGAGGGCAACGAGAACCAGTTCACAAAGGTGCGCATCAGTTACTGGCTACTCGGCAGGCGCTGACAGGGTCTGCCGATGGATCGCAGTCGCCTGTTGATTGAGCAACTCGCCGATGGGGAATGGCATTCTGGCGAGGTATTGGCGGAAATGCTGGGTGTTAGCCGTGCCGCTGTCTGGAAACGCCTGCAGGCGCTGGAAGGACTGGGTCTGGAACTGGAGGCTACGCGCGGCAAGGGTTACCGCCTGGCTCGCAAGCTGGAACTGCTGAGCGAACAAAACATCGGTGCTGGCCTGAGGCAATCGCTCAAGTATGTTGTACCAGTTGAGGTCTTTTCGCAGATCGACTCAACCAATGTCTACCTGATGTCGGGTGATGTGGCCCCAGCGGCGGTATTTGCCGAATACCAGAGTGCGGGACGGGGTCGTCGCGGGCGGGCCTGGTGCTCGCCCTTTGGCGCCAATCTGTATTTTTCATTTGCCTGGCGGTTTGAGACGATGCCGCCACAGCTGCCTGCACTGAGCCTGGCAGTGGGCGTATCGCTGGCGGAAACCCTGTCGGCGAAGGGTGCTGGCGGACTTGGACTCAAGTGGCCCAATGACCTGCTTTGGCAAGGGCGTAAGCTCGGCGGCATTCTGATCGAACACCGTGGAGAGGCGGCGGGCCCCTGCAGGGTCGTCGTCGGAGTGGGCTTGAACCTGGCCATGACCTCGACTCAGGGCGCGGCTATCGATCAGGGCTGGGTCAGCCTGGAGGAGATCCTCAGATCCGGTGGGCATGCATTACCCTCGCGCAATGAGTTGGCGACCCAACTGATTGCAAGACTGCACCAGTGTCTGGAACAATTTGCCCATTCAGGTTTTGATAGTTTCCATCCGCGTTGGGAGGCATTGGATGTGAGCCGAAATCAGGTAGTCCGTATCCAGCAGGAAAAAGAAACCATTGAGGGGGTCGCGCAAGGCGTGGACCGTAGTGGCGCATTGCTGGTGCAGGTACGTGGTGAACGGTGCCGGTTTTTTTCTGGCGAAATTAGTTTGCGCGTGAAACAAAGCGCATAAAGTATGAAACTGCTGCTTGATATTGGTAACACGCGCATCAAGGCAGCGTTTGATGCCGGGCAGGGCATCGGAAAGTCTCAGGCGATTATGCATTCCGGGCAGATTCCGCGTGAATCACTGGAAGAAATCACTATCGATACGCCCCCGAAAGAGATATGGGTGGCCTGTGTGGCAGGCCCGGTCATGCAGGAAGTTGTTCTCAAATGGGCCGATGAGTGCTGGGACGTAGAGCCGGATTTCGTGACGACCGAGGCGCAAGCCTGCGGAGTCAACAACGCCTACTCGAAACCCAATACCCTGGGGGTGGATCGCTGGCTGGCGATTATCGCGGCCCATCATCGCGGCAAGGGTCCGGCCTGTGTGGTTGATGCGGGGACCTGTCTAACGCTGGACGTGGTAGACGCGAAGGGTCGGCATCTCGGTGGGTTGATCGCGCCGGGCGTTGCCAGCCAGCGCGATGCGGTATGGGGTCGCACTCAGGTTCGTGCAAGAACCCAGGATGGCGAATTGGGGGTCCTTGCCGACAGCACCGATGACGCGGTGAGTTTCGGTACCTTGCATGGACCACTGGGCCTTATTGAACGCGTGTGCGCCCAGCTACCAGTATCCAAAGAACCGATGCGGCATTTGATTACGGGTGGTGAAACGGTGCTTTTGCTCCCTTACCTGGAGGGCTGGGAGGCGGCGCCGGATCTGGTGCTTGAGGGATTGGCTATTCTTGCGCGTGCATCGGAAAGTGAATAGCTTGGCATTGCTCTCTGGCGGCTGAAACTCTACAATCCGCGTCCTTCGAAATAAATGCCGGCGTAGCTCAGTTGGTAGAGCAACTGATTTGTAATCAGTAGGTCCTGGGTTCGACTCCTAGTGCCGGCACCATTTTTCATCATTCTGGACTCACGATTGTCAGGCGCGTCCCTTGGGTTACTGACCGGGCCGTGTCCGTCGCGACATTTGGTATCGGCATGCTGCTGCTGGCATTTCTGGCCGGCGTCGCAAAATCCTCAATAAATCTCGATTGCTCCGTGTTTTACCTTGACATGCGGAGGCGTATTCAGAAGAATACGCGGCTTGCTTTTCCCGGAGGGGTACCCAAGCGGTCAACGGGATCAGACTGTAAATCTGACGGCTCAGCCTTCGCAGGTTCGAATCCTGCCCCCTCCACCAAAAAGTACGTTGTTTTCCATAGGGTTTTCCGAAACCGGATAAATAACGTTTAGTAAGAGTTTTATACCGACTGGAGTCGGCAACGTGTTAGGCGACCGTGTGTAATGAATGTCATGGGGGCATTTTTTTGCGCAAGGTTGGTCAGGCGGGCGTAGTTCAATGGTAGAACCCCAGCCTTCCAAGCTGATGATGCCGGTTCGATCCCGGTCGCCCGCTCCAGTGTTTGTGTGGACCGTGTAAACGTTCCAGTTTTTGAGTAGTTTGGCCCACATAGCTCAGGGGTAGAGCACTTCCTTGGTAAGGAAGAGGTCCCCGGTTCAATTCCGGGTGTGGGCTCCAGTTTTGATTGTTGTGGATTAATGTTCCGGAGTTAGTCAGATGGCAAAAGAGAAATTCGAACGCACGAAGCCGCATGTGAATGTGGGGACGATTGGTCACGTTGACCACGGTAAGACGACGCTTACTGCTGCGATTCTCACCGTTCTCAAAAACAAAGGAGACGGATATGATGCAAACGTAAAAGCAGT
>JBFKKS010000281.1:0-2988 GCA_041630955.1 Nevskiales bacterium | reverse complement strand
TGCCGTTAGCCATGCTTAACATGCAACTCCCATCATCACATGTACGTAATGCACTTTTGGTCTTCGCCCCTAAAATCAAAGCAATCGAGAAATATATACGGCCACGATGGCAATTCTCAGAAGCGCCGATAGTTGATCGTATCAATGGGCTGGTTATTGTGATCCTGGGGCTGATCATCGCCCTACCCATTCCACTTACAAATATAGGACCGGCACTGGTAATCGTGGTAATGGGGCTCGGTTTAGTGGAGCGTGATGGATTGGTGCAAGTGTTGGCAATACTATTCGGAATAACTTCCGTGACACTAATCTATTTTTTAGTACTGGCCACCGCTGGCACCTTATCTGGATGATAATCGTGCAAGTCATTCAAGCGGGGCTGCCTGGTCAGGCGGTTGCTTATTATGACGTTAGGGGTTTTTCGAAAATTCAGCACCCATAGCGACTTCTAAATGTTGAACGCACTGTACCTAATGCTGGGAATTGCTCTCCTCACAGTGGGTGGAGAGGTTCTGATACGTGGGGCATTGGGCATCTCGCGACGAATGGGTGTGTCACCACTTCTTTCAGGGCTGGTGATTGTTGGTTTTGGCACATCGATGCCCGAACTGGTGGTGTCAGTGGATGCAGCACTCAGTGGGCTGCCTGAGATTGCAATTGGCAACGTCGTTGGAAGTAACGTGGCCAATGTTTTGCTCATCCTTGGTTTATGCGCCGTAATCACCCCACTTGCTGTTACACCTACTGCACTTGGTCGCGACGCCGTGGTCGTTATCTTATCGAGCCTGCTGTTCATTGGCTTGGCATGGGGCTCTGGGCTGGCGAAATTTGATGGCCTGGTGCTTTTGATGACATTGGGCGGTTACCTCGCGTGGGCCTATTGGAGCGAGAGGGAAACTTCTGCGCCTTCGGGTGTTGTGCATCAAGCAGAAGAAGCCGAGGTGCAGGCCGTGCCAAAGTCATTTGCATGGTCTATTGGAGCTACAGTTCTGGGCTTGGCTTTGTTGATTGCAGGATCGCAGGTTTTGCTAAGGGGGGCCGTGGGAATTGCTCAACTGCTGGGCGTTTCGGAGACCGTGATTGGGTTAACGCTGGTGGCTGTTGGCACATCACTCCCTGAGCTGACAATTTCTGTTATAGCCGCATTGCGCCGGCACGCTGATGTCGCAGTTGGAAACATACTGGGCAGCAATATTTTCAATTTGCTTGGCATACTCGGTGTATCGGCATTGGTGCAACCACTTAAAGTGACCGGAAGGATTGCTGATTTTGACCAGTGGGTAATGCTTGGAGTTGCGGCCTTACTTTTTGCGTTTCTCTATACAGGTCGCCGCTTAAGCCGCGTGGAAGGCTGCATCTTGTTGATTGGCTATTCGGCTTACGTTATTGCGAGCTACACGGCTGTTACATAATGAAAATATTTAGTTTGACCCGCCACTTGGCTTGCTTCTGCAAGCCAGGCTTCGCCTCAAACGCCGCTGAACTCAGGCGTTATTAGCAGTCAGTGCCTGGGGGCTATTCGCCCCCTGACCAATTCTTTCGTTGATCTGGCCACAAGACTCGCCAGGCTTTTGCCAGTAAGCCAGCGAAGTCGCAGTGATTTTTTCTCTGGCAGGGAAATCCACAGGCGCAGCAGGTGCCGGCGTTTTTCGGGTTCGTCCCAGTCTTCATAACCGGTGCGGGCGTGAAGGATTGTGTGGTTGGAGATGAGCTGGATGTCACCGGGTTCCAGATCCATATCCAGGTAAAAATCCGGCTCGCCGGCGATGCCGTCGTAGGTGTCGAGTAACTCTTGTTCTGCGGTTGTGAATTTCGGCACGAAGCTGAGTGCTTGCGCTTCGCGGTAGTAATCGCTTTGCCAGAAGGTGCGCAGCTCACCATTCGCATAGGCACAGGGGGCGATCGGGAAGGCGCGTATGCCGCCATCGCCCTTGGTGTCGAACCACAGGGGCTGGTAGAGACGCTCAACCAGCTCAGGCTTACGGCGTAGTAGCTCGTTGTATACGGCGACCGAGCTTGCGATGCGCGACAGGCCGCCGGATTTCGCCTTGTTCAGGCACAGCAAACCCACGAAGTCGGCCGCATCACAATGCGGGGCGATGCCCTTGTTGGTGCGGTAACGCCGTACATCCTGGCCGGTTCTCTGGTCACGCACATGGCCGAGTAGATCACCCTCGGGGTTCTGCGCCCCGGGTATGCCGAAATGATGCCCGATGCACCAGTAGGCGATGGCCGATTGTGCTTCGCTCCATTCCTGCACCGGCAGGCCACGGATCAGGATGAAGCCGCGACCATGGCGGATTTCATGACGCCAGGCATCGATACGCTGCGCAAGCCCAGGCAGGGGGAAGTCGGCGCGCGTGAGCTGGCGCATGGACTTGCCTGATTTCTCGGCATGAGTAACCGCACTTTTCAGTTCGGCGACTTCTGCCTCGCTCAGGCGATAATGCCAGTCGTCTGCCGCGCGTAGATCCTTGCCCAGCCAGGCGGCTGGCGTGTTCAGGGGGGTTCTCAGGACGCTTTCCTGCGGGCGCGCAAAGTAATGCAGTGTCTGGGCACGTAAGGATTTGTACATGTCCTGCCCTCCTTTGGCGCTGAAGCGATGACCGGTCGCTAAGTAAATGAACTCACCCTGCCCTGATAAAAAGGGCTATCGCGCCTGACTCTACTGCTTACGTGGCATTATTTGAAGTTGAGACGGGTGAATGTCGGGCCACCCAATGGACCAGGCCTCTCACCTGTGACTTAAAAGATATTTGACAGGAAACAACCATGCGCCACGGACTCACCCTTAACGAACGTCTGCGCGTTGCCGGCCTGGTGGATAAATTCGATGCGGCGATTGCGGCCAGCGATCAGGCCGAGGCCGTCAAACTGCTGGTCAAAACGGGCCTGAGAAAACCGGAAGCCGAGGACAAGGTAAATAATATCCTTGCTGACCCCAGGGCCTACGGCTATGGTCAGTGACCGTATAAATTAACCACGTAT
>JBFKKS010000280.1:0-3025 GCA_041630955.1 Nevskiales bacterium | reverse complement strand
CCAGACTACGCCGGCTGGCCAGACTGCCCGCCTCGGTGCATCCGTAGATTTCCATTACCGGGGCCGCGAACAGGTCCTCGGCTGCCTGGGCCAGTTCACTGTCCAGCGGTGCCGTGGCAGACACGATAAATGCCGGCGCAGGAAATACAAGGCCGGATCTGACGAAGGCGCTCAGGTGAACCGGTGTCGTAACCAGCACACTGGGCGATGGCAGTTCGGCCAGAGCAATGCGCACGTCATCCGGATACAGTGGCCGTCCTGCGTGCATCACCGCGCCACTGAATAGGCAATGTAATACCGTCGTTTCCAGTCCGTACATATGCTGGGGAGGCACAGTGGCAAGAATATGCGGCAGCCCTTGCAGGCCCGCAAAAAAACGTTCTGCCGCCATCCCGGTTCCAACCTGCAATGCTTGCCAGGTCTTTAGGTTGGGCTTGGGCCGGCCCGTACTCCCAGAGGTAAAGACCAGCGCAGCCGGGTGGCCGAGGGGAATATCGGGAACCGGGCCGGTATAGATCGCCTTCCCATCTTCCGTCACAGCGAACCGGTGACAGTCAATGCCGTCTATTTCAGCAGGCTCGTCGCTAAGGTAATAGCTGTCGGGATAGTCTGTGGCAATATCGCGCACCACCTCGGCAGCGCGGCTGGGGGGCATCAGGTTGGTCTGCCCTCGCACCAGCGCGGCGGCAAAGGCGACCATGAAATGGTAGCGATCATCGCAGCAGTTAAACACGTATTGAACCGCCGGCAACCTGGCCGCGAGTTGCTCCACATCCGCCAGAAAACGGCTAGCCGTCAGCATCGACCCTCGATACCAGACCAGGGGTGCCTGTGCCGAACGTTGCTGGATCAGCGGGCTGGTTGCCTGTGTTTGAATCGGTGTGCTCATGGCCGCCGGATCACCCAATCAGTGCTGCTCAATCATCGTATAACTGACGGTAGTCGTAACGCAGAATGTCACGCATGAAATCACCGAAGTGGCGGTGAGAGGGATTCGGGTAGCGGCGGCTGTGGTAAAGATACTCAAGCAGCATGAGTATGCAAACCAGCACTAAATTTCCCAGATTAATGCCAAGCGCCAACTGCGCCGGCAGCGCCAGCTTCATTAGCACCAGGTCTTCGACCGCAAAAAAAACAAACCCGAGTGTCCAGAACAGGGTGACCTTGCGGGTATAGCCGTACAGATCGGCCGGTAAGCGGTCGATGTCCCGTATGTCGACGTGACGCGCGGCTGCCGCGATGCGAGTGACCAGCGGAACGCTGCCACGCCTGAGGGTGCGACCAAAAAACAGTGCCAGCAACATGAATATCAATACCGGCAAGACATGCAGGTAAAGACGGGCCTCGCCTTGCAGGGCAACCATCACCGCCACCACGGCAATCATCACCATGCCGAACCAGGCCCAGGTCCGCTGCCGGCGCAGGGCAGGCCATAGGAATTGCAGACCCAATCCCAACAGGGCCATGCAGCCCAGCCAGGGTTGTTGCCAATGAATGGCGGCAAACACGAGTACTGGCCAGGCCAGTAGCAGCAATGACATGGCGCGGTCGGGCGCGGCCTGAACCCCGCCTAGGCGGCCGTGCGGTTCTGGTCGACGTGCTGGGTCAGCGAGCGCAGAGTGGCAAAAATGGCCTTGTTATTGCTGTCATCCGCACGCAGTTGCACACCGTACTGCTGAGAGATTGCCAGTGAGAGTTCCAGTGCGTCTATTGAATCCAGCCCCAGCCCTTCACGGAACAGGGGCGCATCTGGCTCGATGCTGTTCGGCTCTACGTCCTGCAAATCAAGCGTTTCTACAATCAACTGGGCCATTTCCTGTTCAGTTGTGCTCTGCTCGGACATGATGGATGCCTCGGTTTGAAGTTTTAGGTGTGGGTTTCAAGGCGCAAAATTCTAGCACAGGGCCATGCGTTGCAAGCGCCGGCTGCTTCTATGCCAGCGCCGGCTCATATAGAATCTTCGCCCGCGCGTAGTGTCCTAACCTAAGTCCCATTAACCGCCATGCAGGGAATCGCCATGCCCCCATCCACAGCCCCTGATACAAACCCGGCCCAGGAAACCCGGCATTGTGATGTCCTGATCGTCGGTGGCGGCCCCGGTGGATCGACCGCAGCAGCGGTGCTGGCCAAGCTGGGACGGAACGTGGTTCTGCTGGAAAAAGCCAGGCATCCCCGGTTCCACATCGGTGAGTCCCTGCTGCCCAAGAATCTGGATATTTTTGAGCGACTCGGTGTGCTGGACAAGGTCGAGGCACTGGGCATTCCCAAGCCGGGGGCCGATTTTAATGCCGCACACTACGAACCCAACCGGCACAACTTCTATTTCAAAAATGCACTCGACGCCAAGTGGCCGCATGCCTTTGAAGTCCGCCGTTCGGAATTCGACGAGATGCTGTTTCGAAATGCCCAGGCCGAGGGCGCCAAGGGCCTGGAAGAAACGCGCGTTACTGGCGTGGAATTTCAGCCCGATCACAGTGCCATCGTCACAGCAAAGGGACCGGATGGGGTAGTGAGCTGGCATACCCGCCGGCTGATTGATGCCTCGGGTCGCGATACCTTTCTGGCCGGCAAATTCGGACTAAAGCGCAAAAATCCGCGCCATGCCAGCGCCGCGTTGTTTGGCCATTTCACCGGCGTCGAAAGACGACCCGGTGAAAACGCCGGCAACATCAGCGCCTACTGGTTTGAACATGGCTGGTTCTGGATGATCCCGTTGCGCGACGGCACCATGAGTGTCGGCGCGGTATGTGACCCCGAGTACCTTAAAACCCGTAAAGTCAGCCCGGCCGAGTTTCTACAGCAGACTATCGCCATGGCGCCCGAAGAGATGCGCGCCCGCATGGCCGAAGCCGAGCCGGTGCCCGAATTCGACGTGCGCGCGACCGGCAACTTCTCTTACCAGTGCACGCAGATGTATGGCGATGGCTGGCTGATGGTGGGTGATGCATTTGCCTTCATCGACCCGATTTTTTCCAGTGGCGTACTGATGGCCATGACCAATGCCGTGGAAGCCGCTGAACTTACT
>JBFKKS010000279.1:0-3055 GCA_041630955.1 Nevskiales bacterium | reverse complement strand
GGATGTACAGACCTATACTCATGATATTGTCAAAAGTGCGATGGCCCGTCATGGCATTAGCCCGCGGGTGCGACTGGCCACGAATTATCTCGAAACACTCAAAATGCTTGTCAGCGTCGGACTCGGCTGGAGTGCCCTGCCTTTATCCATGACCGATGATCAGGTCATAGCACTGAATGTGCCTGAGATATCTCTGTCACGGGAGCTGGGCGTGGTGCGGCATGCACGTCGCAGTCTTTCGCGGGCCGCCGAACACCTGCTTGAGATGCTACGCAACGTGACTCCCTGATAACATGCCAACCTGCATCGTAGATCGTACCCCGACTCCACTAAGGCGATAAGCATTGGCGAAGCAAGTCCCCGCTCAACCACGGCGCATTCTCTGTATACGGATGAGTGCCGTGGGCGACGTGATCAATACCCTGCCTGCGCTGGAGGCTATCCGCATCAGCTTTCCGGAGGCCCATATTGCTTACATGGTGGAGGATCGTGCCTTCGGCGTGATCGATCAGCACCCCAGCGTGAATGAAGTCATCCTGTATCCGCGAAAGCGCTGGGTACAAATGCTACGCAATCCCCGTCATTGGCGGACTGTCATCAGTGAATTTCTTGCACTGCGGCGGCATATGCGTGAAACAGGCTTTGACGTGGTGCTTAATTTCCAGTCAAACCTGAAGGGCGCCATTTTTTCGTTAATCTCAGGTGCTCAGCTTCGCGTAGGATTCTCAAGTAATACATCAAAAGAAAACAGTCACTTGTTTAATCATATTAATGTCACACCTGAGGGTGGAGAGCTGATCAACCGGGTCGACAAGTTCATCGCCCTGGCCTCTGCAATCGGTGCTGATCCTGAACGTGCAGCCTATCGATTACCCTACCTGCCAGCCAGTGCCGAGCGCGTAAACAAGTGGATAAAGGAACACAATCTCACTGATTACGCGGTAATCCATCCCGGGACGAGCGACTTTGGCGCCAGCAAACGCTGGTTACCTGAACGCTTTAGTGAGTTAGCGCAGCGCTTGAACGAGGAACTGGGGCTTGTTCCGATCATCACCTGGGGCCCCGGCGAACAAACCCTGGCCCAGCAAATTGTCGATGCTTCTGGCGGCAGTGCCCTTCTGGCTATGCAGACAGGCCATCTTCTTGATCTGGCCGAGATGACACGCGATGCCCGCCTCTATGTGGGATGCGACTCAGGGCCACTGCATCTGGCAAGTGCAGTTGGCACCCCATCAGTCGCCCTGTTCGGCCCCAAGGATCCGCGCACTTATGGTCCTTATAACCCTCGTAGCAGGGTAGTGCAGAAGGCAACCGACACTCGCTCCTACACAGGCGAGATGGTCAATATCACGGTGGCAGATGTGATGCAGGCCTGCCGGGAATTGCTAAACGAGGTCGCTGGTACCTGAGCGCACAGCAGCCGGATCCGGGTCGCGCTTCTCTCCTTCAATACGTAAAGACCACCAGCACACTAGCCAAGCAATGAATGCGACCACTGCTGCCATCATATAGATCGCAGTGGGACTACTCACGTCCCACAGATAGCCACTCAGCAGGCTGCCTATACCGCCGCCCAGCCCAAAGCTCACACTGCTATACAGCGCCTGACCCCTGCCCTGTAACTTGCCGCGAAAGAAACGATGAATCAGGTTCACAGCCACCGCATGGTAGATCCCGAAACTGGCCAGGTGCATGAGCTGGATCAGCATGATAACCGGCTGATTGTCTACAAATCCGGCCAGTAATGACCAACGTAAAACCGTAACAGCGATTGCAAACAGAAACAGACGGCGCATACCCAGCCTGCTTGCCAGGAACGGCATGGCCAGGAAAACGAAGATCTCGGCAAATACACCCAGGGACCACAAGAGACCGATCTGGCTACGACTATAACCAAAGGTTTCCAGGTAGATGGAGAAAAAACTGTAGTAAGGGCCGTGACTCAACTGCATCAGGCAACAGGCCACCAGCAAGGTCAGTACTTCAGGGCGTCTCAGCACCCGCAGTAAACCATCCCCTTGTTCAACCAACACTTCTACAGGCTTTTCGTAAAGCAGCATGCTCACCAGCACCACCCCTATCAGCATGCCGGTAATCCACAAGGGCACGATGGCGAGGCTGTAGTGCTGAACAATCCAGCCCAGGCTGGTAACCGATAGGATGAAGCCGACTGAGCCCCACAAACGGATGCGTCCGTAATGAGCTTCCTGGCTTCCAAGGTGATTAAAGGTAATGACCTCGATCTGTGGCGGCGCAGCATTCCAGAAGAAGCCGTAGAGCGTCATCATTGCGAGCATCCAGCCGAAACTCGGCATCTGGGGAATAAACAGGAACACGCAGAGGGTTAACGCAGTAGCAACCTGAACGATGCGCATGCGCCCGCCGTGATGATCGGCGATCCAGCCCCAGACGTAGGGCGCAATAATCTTGGTCCCCATCAGGCTGCCAAATACAGCGCCAATCTGCGTGGCACTGTAACCACGTTCCTGCAGGTACAGCCCCCAATACGGCAGTATCGCGCCCAGGGTGGCGAACCAGAAAAAATAGAAACCTGAAAGTCGTTTATAGGGCAGAGTTCCTGCCATCAGTCAGTTAGCGCGCCGGGGATGCGGGGCGTGGCTACCTTTACATCGGCATTCTGGGCCCGATTACGCAGGTAATGGTCTATCAATACCAGCGCCAGCATGGCCTCGGCAATCGGTACGGCCCGTATGCCCACGCAGGGGTCATGCCGGCCTGTGGTTCGCATCTCGGTCGCCTTGCCCTCAATATCAATAGTCTTGCCGGGGACCGTGATGCTGGAGGTCGGCTTCAGCGCAATACTGACAACCACATCCTGTCCGGAGGAAATGCCCCCGACAATGCCGCCTGAGTGATTGGCAAGAAAACCTTCCGGACTCAGTTCATCGCGATGTTCCGTGCCCTTCTGTTCGACCACGGCAAAACCGTCGCCAATCTCCACGCCCTTCACGGCATTGATACTCATCATGGCCTGCGCAAGTTCGGCATCCAGGCGATCATAGACCGGCTCGCCCAGTCCGGGCGGCACATTGCG
>JBFKKS010000278.1:0-3076 GCA_041630955.1 Nevskiales bacterium | reverse complement strand
GCAGCTGAACGGGCGGCCAATCAGGCCCTGGCTATTGAGCCTGACTGGGCCGATGCCCTGTTGCTCAAGATGACAGCGCTGTTGCACCAGTCTCGTCAGGAGCAGGCTGATGCATTGATGGAAAGTCTGGAGGGTGAGGATACCTGGCTGGTGGGCATGCATATGGCTTACGCCCGCCTGCTGCTTGAGGCGGAGCAGACTGAGGCCGCGATACAACAGTTCAAGGCGGCGCTGGATTATGAATCAGATAATCCGGAGGCCCTCTATGCGCTGGCCTTGTTGCACTTGAATGCAGAAGACGGGGATGCCGCCTATCCCTACCTTGAAGATCTCTACGACCTGGAAACACCCCGCCAGTCCGAGGCTGCCTACTACCTGGGCAGTATTGAGGAAAACCGGCGTGAATATGAAGATGCACTGGTCTGGTACCAACGCGTTAAGGGTGGCGGGCATTCGATGGAAGCGACCCATCGCCAAGCTTATGTAATGTACAAGCTTGGGCGCTTGCCAGAAGCGCGGGCACTTTTGCAGGAACTGCGCACCACCCACGCGGAAGACGCTGTGCGCTATTACCTCATGGAAGGCGAACTGCTCTACCAGGCGCATGCTTTTGCAGAAGCGGCGCTTCTTTATGACCAGGCGCTGCAGGAATATCCAGACGAACCCGACCTGCTCTATGGTCGCTCGCTTGTGTCAGAGCGCCTGGGTCGTGTGACCCTGGCAGAGCGAGACCTCCGCAAGCTGCTGGAAATTGATCCGGAGGATCCTCGTAGCCTGAATGCACTGGGATACATCCTCAGCAATCATTCCAAGCGTTATGACGAAGCGCTGATGCTTATCGACAAGGCGTTGACCAAGACCCCCGATGACGCAACCGTGATTGATAGCATGGGCTGGATCATGTATCGGCAAGGAGACCTGGAAGCAGCGCTGCGTTTTCTGACAGAAGCATTTGAAAAAATGCCGGATCCTGAGGTTGCGGCTCACCTGGGTGAAGTGCTCTGGCAGATGGGGCAACGGGATCGGGCCCAGAATATTTGGCGCGATGCCCTGAGTGAAGACCCTGAACACCCGATTCTGCAAGAAACCATTAACCGGCTCACTCGATGAGACTGACGCTCCGCTACGGCCTGCTCATGTTGGCCGTAGCCATGAATGGTTGCGCACTGCTTAAGCCGCAAACCGTCGAACCCAACCAGGCGGCTTGGCAGACGCGCCAGGCGGATTATTCCCAGATCAACCAGTGGACTGTGCGTGCACGCATGGCGACAGCGGTGCTGGGCTGGAGTGGCGGTCTTCAATGGCAGCAAGACAGTGAACAACTCCAGCTTTCAGTGAGCGGCCCTTTGGGCATCGGTGGGTTTCAGGCTAAAGGTAACCTGGGCTTTGTTGAAGTCATTACCTCTGACCAACGGCGCCTGCAGGGCGATCCCGAAACCCTCTACCGGGAAGTCGTGGGTTGGCCATTCCCCTTGCGCCATATGCGTTATTGGGCCCTTGGACTCACTGTCCCCGGGTTGGCGGGACAGCCACTTATTGATGCCAAGGGGCGTCTGGCCGAATTGAGACAGGCCGGCTGGCAGTTGCGCTATACCGAATATCAACAATACGGCGCACTGGAACTGCCGCGGCGCATGCTGCTGGACAATGGTGAACTGACCATTCGCATCGTCATCGATGAGTGGCAGGCAATCGGGCGGCATAAGGGATAAAGCATGCAAGGCGCTTTTTCTGATCATGCGGCGTGGCCTGCGCCGGCCAAACTGAATCTTTTTCTGCACGTGCTGGCGCGACGTGAAGATGGCTATCACGACTTGCAAACGTTGTTCCAGTTTCTGGATTATGGTGACCAACTGAAGTTTTCGTTGCGTGATGATGGCCGATTGCAGCGCCCGGCCGGCCCGGCGGACCTGCCCGAAGAAAATGACATCTGCTTGCGTGCTGCAAGACTGCTCCAGACCACTGCCGGAGTAGCCACTGGCGTGGATATCGAATTGCATAAGCGCCTGCCGATGGGAGGCGGGCTGGGAGGGGGCAGTTCTGATGCTGCGACAACACTGGTGGCACTGAATTGTCTGTGGCAACTGAACTGGCCGATTGAGCGCCTGGCGACATTAGGCCTCACTTTGGGTGCAGACGTACCGGTGTTCGTACGGGGACATGCTGCCTGGGCAGAAGGTGTGGGTGAACGGCTCACAAGCGTAGATGAGAGTCGTTTGCCGGAACCGTTTTACCTGGTGATTACACCGGACTGTTCTGTCAGCACTGCCGCGGTATTTAATCATCCGGAATTGACACGTGATACAACGCCACTCAAAATCGCCGACTTTTTCGCGGGCCGCACGGGCAATGACTGTTTGGCAGTGGTGAGAAAAGAGTATCCTGCGGTTGCGGATGCGCTGGATTGGCTAAGTGGGTTTGGCGAGGCGAAACTCACGGGCACCGGCGCTTCCGTATTTGCCGCATTTGACCAGCGCGGTACCGCGCTGGCAGTGCAGGAACAGTTGCCAGCAGGCTGGCAGTCCTTCGTGGCACGGGGCCTGAATCGCTCCCCGCTGCTGAAGCGGGTAGAATTGCCGGCCTGAAAACCTGCCAGGCTGCAGTCTGGTTGAGATGAGTTTGAATGGGGCGTGGCGAAGTGGTTAACGCAGCGGGTTTTGATCCCGCCACCCGTAGGTTCGAATCCTACCGCCCCAGCCATCTTTTACTAATTAGAACAAAACGCCCACCGGCCAGCGATTTCGTATAGAATACGCGCCTTTCGCCGCCGCGCGCCCATACCCGATTTTCATACAGTCATGGCCGAAGCTGAATCACGCATGATGATATTTTCTGGCAGCGCCAATCCGGCGTTAGCACAGGATATTGCAAGTCGTTTACGCCTCTCGCTTGGCAAGGCAGTGGTTGGCAGTTTCAGCGACGGCGAGGTGATGGTGGAAATCACCGAAAATGTGCGCGGTCGTGATGTGTTTGTTGTGCAGCCCACCTGTGCGCCCACCAACGAACATGTGATGGAACTGATGATGATGTGCGATGCCCTGCATCGTGCCTCAGCCGGCCGCATTACTGCCGTCAT
>JBFKKS010000277.1:0-3084 GCA_041630955.1 Nevskiales bacterium | reverse complement strand
TATGGCCAAGTTTTCCGATGATATGTTCATGACGGCGTCCGAGAGTCGCGAATATGCCATTAAGCCAATGAACTGCCCTGCGCATTTACAGATTTATAACCAGGGTCTGAAGAGTTATCGGGACCTGCCTCTACGTATGGCAGAGTTCGGATCATGCCATCGCAACGAACTGTCTGGTGCGCTTCATGGCCTGATGCGTGTGCGCGGGTTTGTACAGGATGATGCGCATATCTTCTGTACCGAGGACCAGATCGAGGATGAGGTCTCTAAATTTATTGACCTCACCTATCAGGTCTACAGAGACTTCGGTTTTGACGATGTGACGCTGGCGCTATCGCTTCGTCCGGATGAGCGCGTGGGTGCGGACGAGCTATGGGACAAGGCCGAAGCGGGGCTCAGGACGGTACTGGATCACAAGGGTCTGGAGTACAAACTACAGCCCGGCGAAGGGGCCTTTTATGGTCCCAAGATTGAGTTCACATTGCGCGATTGCCTGGGTCGGGAATGGCAGTGCGGTACGGTACAGTTGGACTTCTCAATGCCGGGCAGGCTGGATGCCCAATACGTTGATGCCGCAGGCGAGCGACGCACCCCGGTAATGATCCACCGCGCAATCCTGGGCTCGCTGGAAAGATTCATCGGAATCCTCATTGAGCAGCATGCCGGAGCACTACCTTTATGGCTGGCACCGGTGCAGTCTGTGGTCATGAATATCACCGCCCAGCAGTCCGAATATGCCCGGGATTTGCAGAAAACTCTGCAAAACGCGGGCATAAGATGTGATCTGGACTTGAGAAACGAGAAGATCGGCTATAAAATCCGCGAGCATTCGATCCAGCGCACACCTTATTTGCTGGTGGTTGGCGACAAAGAACTGGAATCGAAGGCTGTGGCCGTGCGCACGCGTAATGGTGAGGATCTGGGTTCCATGCCTGTACAGGAACTCCTTGATAAGTTCCAAGCCGAAACTGCGAGCCGCGGCCGTTAACGTTTTACAGCCTGAAAATGCATTTGGTTTGAATTAGGAGGATCTGGGTATTTCGTCAAAACATGATCGCCGTAACGATGAGATTACGGCACCGAAGTTACGAGTGATTACGGACGACGGCGAGCAGCTGGGCATCATGGATCGTGCTGATGCACTGGCCAAGGCCGTTGAAATGTCACTGGACCTGGTGGAGGTTGCGCCCAATGCAGAACCGCCAGTGGCCAAGATCATGGATTACGGAAAATTCCAGTTCCAGAAGAGCAAGCAACAGCAGACTGCAAAGAAGAAGCAGAAGCAGATACAGGTCAAGGAAATCAAATTCCGTCCAGGCACGGATATTGGTGACTACAGGACCAAACTGAACAAGCTGACCGAGTTCCTTGAAGAAGGTGACAAGGTCAAAGTGACGCTGCGGTTTCGTGGTCGAGAAATGGCCCATCAGGAACTGGGGCTGGAATTGTTAAATCGGGTGCGTGCTGATCTCGACGAATTGGGCGTCGTAGAGCAGGAGCCCAAGAGCGAAGGCCGTCTTATGGTGATGGTCATGGCGCCGAGAAAAGCTGCGGTCTGACTGGCAGACCGCTAAATAGTACTGAGAGATTAATATGCCGAAGATTAAGACTAACCGTGGTGCCGCGAAGCGTTTTACGCGCACTGCCAATGGTGGCATTAAGCGCAAGAACGCGTTTAAGAACCACATCCTGACCTAGATGTCTCCCAAGACGATTCGTCAGTTGCGTGGGGCGACCCAGGTTCATGAGAGCGACAAGGCAGCCGTCAACAAGATGCTGCGCGGCTCCTAGTTACCAAATCAGGGTCTACCCGACCCGCGAGTGAGTCAGGCTAATGACATTGCCTTTCCACTCATGAAACCAACCGGATCTTAGTATCCAGGAGAGTAAAAATGTCACGAGTAAAGAGAGGGGTTACCGCCCGCGCCCGGCACAAAAAAGTGCTCAAAAAGGCAAAGGGTTATTACGGCGCCCGCAGTAGAACTTATAAAGTAGCCAATCAGGCGGTCACCAAGGCGGGGCAATATGCCTATCGCGACCGTCGCCAGAAAAAGCGTCAGTTTCGCGCGCTCTGGATAGTACGAATTAACGCAGCCAGCAAGGCGCTGGGCGTTTCCTACAGCCAGTTAATACATGGTCTTAACCTTGCCAATATCGATCTTGATCGTAAGGTTCTGGCAGACCTGGCAGTCAATGACAAGCCGGCTTTTGCGGCCTTGGTGGAACAAGCGAAACAGGCTCTCGCCTAAACGCCTATCCACCGGCATTGACCGGTTAGTAGATGATACGAGGGGAGAGGCTAACCGCCTTTCCCCTTTTTTGTTTTTGGGGAGTAACCAGGATGGATGATCTGCAGTCGCTACAAGAGGAATCCCTGAACGCTATAAAGGCGGCCGGGGATCTTCGAGCGCTTGACGATTTACGGGTTGGACTGCTTGGCAAAAAAGGCCGCATAACGAGTCAGCTAAAAGCACTGTCCACATTACCTGCTGAGGATCGTCGCGAAGCCGGCCAGGTAATTAATCAAATCAAGCAGGCACTGCATGGTGCTATCCAGCTACGCAAGACGGAGTTGGAGGCAGCAGCAGTTAACGAACGCCTGGCCAGTGAACAGATTGACGTAACGCTGCCTGGACGGGGGTTCAAAGGCGGCGGCCGTCATCCCGTGATCCGTACCATGGATCGCATGTGTGAATTGTTCCGCCAGTCCGGGTTTTCAATCGCCGAAGGCCCAGAAATCGAGGACGATTACCATAACTTTGAGGCACTGAATATTCCGGCCGAGCACCCCGCTCGGGCCATGCACGATACCTTCTATGTTGATGGCGGCCGGCGCCTGCTACGTACCCATACCTCACCAGTGCAGGTGCGCATGATGAAAGCGGGCAAGCCGCCGTTTCGCTTTATTGCGCCAGGGCGAGTGTATCGCTGCGATTCAGATCGAACTCATAGTCCCATGTTCCACCAGGTAGAAGGGCTTTATGTGGCAGAAAACGTCAGCTTTGCTGACCTCAAAGCAGACCTGCAGGCCTTTGTTAATGCTTTCTTCGAAAGTGAAGTGAGGCTGCGCTTCCGCCCATCGTA
>JBFKKS010000276.1:0-3086 GCA_041630955.1 Nevskiales bacterium | reverse complement strand
TGGCGCTGGGAGTCGTTAAAGTAGGCCGGTACGGTGATCACGGCCTCGGTGACTGTCTCACCCAGGTAATCTTCCGCCGTCTTCTTCATCTTGCGCAGGATCTGCGCCGAGATTTCCGGCGCCGAGTATTTCTTGCCCTTTACCTCGACCCAGGCATCGCCATTATCGGCAGCCACGATCGCGTAAGGCACCATCTTGATGTCTTTCTGTACCACCTCATCCTTGAACTGGCGACCAATCAGGCGCTTGATCGCAAACAGGGTATTGGTGGGGTTGGTGACAGCCTGACGTTTGGCAGGACGGCCAACCAGCACCTGATCGTCGTCAGTGTAGGCAACGATCGATGGCGTAGTACGCTCACCTTCGCTGTTTTCAATGACCTTGGCCTGGTCGCCTTCCATAACGGCTACGCAGGAATTGGTGGTCCCAAGGTCGATTCCAATTACTTTACCCATGTTCGTGCTCCGAAAAACCTTTTAAGTATGTGCAGCCTGGCTGCAAAAAAATCTCTATTGACTTGATATGTGGGGCGGTGTGGTAGTTTTCAAGCCCCCGGGCCAATCTCTGCCTAGCTTTCTGGCTCGTTTTGACCGGCATTGCCCTCATTCGGGGCCGCAGCAGGCGCTTTGGCCACGACAACCATCGCTGGTCGCAGCAGGCGGTCGTTAAGGGTGTAGCCCTTCTGCATGACCGCCAGGACCGTGTTCGGGGCCTGCTCGGCGGTTTCCTGCATTGACATGGCCTGGTGCAAATCCGGATCAAAGGCCTCGCCCGCCGGCTCTATGGTGCGGATGCCATGCTGCTCCATGAGCTTGGCCAGCATCTGCTGGATCAGCTGCATCCCGTCACGCACGCTTTTCAGGTCAGCCGTTTCGTTATTGGCGGCTTCCATGCCCAGTTCCAGGCTGTCACGCACGGGGAGCAGTTCGGCCGCTATGCCCTCAAGCGCAAATTTACGCGCGTTGTCGATGTCACGGGATGCGCGCTTACGTACATTTTCCAGTTCAGCCTTGGCACGCAGAATCTGGTCCCAGTGCTCGGCGACCTTGGCATTGGCAGCTTCAAGCTCGGCCTGTAACTGTTGCTCCGGACTCAGTTCCTGGCCTTGCCCGGACTCTGCCTCGTTTGCAGTCACATCAGCGCCCGCCGTGTCCTGGGCGGCCGACTCAACCGGCTTATCCGTTACTTCTTCTACCTGTTCCTCATGCTTAGTGGACATCCACTGCTCCGGTGAATAATTATTTAATAACAAATGGTTATCAGCAATGTTTCATGCCGTTTAAGAAAAACAGCACCGCTAACTGACTTAGTAAATGGGGGTTAGTTACGGGTTTTCAAGGCCGCGCCCAGGGCTGCGGCCGTTGATTGCACAATCGGGATGATGCGGTGATAGTCCATCCTCGTGGGACCGATCACCCCGAGTGAACCAATTACTTCGCCATCAACAGTATAGGGCGAGGTCACCACACTGCAGCCACCCAGTACCTCGTAACCCGATTCATCACCTATGAAAATGCGTACGCCGTCAGCCGTCAGGCAGTGGTCAAAGAGCTGCAGCAGTTCGCGTTTCTCGCCAAAAGCCTCAAACAGTGCCCGCAGCTCGTCCACGCTACCCAGGTCAGAAAAACCCATGAGGTTAGTCTGCCCAGCCACCACGTAATCGGTGGTTTCCTCGGGTTCGGCCAGCGCCTGTTCAGCGACCCGGATACTGTCTTCCATGGCCCGATCCATACGCTGGCGAGCGTCCTTGAGCTCGCTCACCAGCGCCCGACGCACCTGTGCGAGTTCCAGCCCCATGAAGCGTTGGTTAAGGTAGTTCGCTGCCCTTTCGAGTTCTTCGCGGCTATAGTCGCGGTGGGTCTCCAGCACCCGGTTTTCTACCTCACGCTGGTTGACGACCAGAATAGCCAGCACTCGCTGATCCGATAGCGGCAGGAACTCGATTTGCCGCAGGCTGGCACTGTCACGCCTTGGCACTGTCACCAGTCCAGCCATATGGCTCATATGCGAAAGCAGATTCGAGGCGGTTTCCAGTAATTCATGGCTGGCCGTGGCCCGGGCGAAGAGCTGTTGCCGGATTTGCTCGAACTCGGTTTCTGCCAGCGCCTGTGGGGTAAGCAGGTTATCCACGAACAGGCGCAGCCCCTGCACTGTCGGAATCCGACCCGCCGAGGTATGTGGCGCGATGACCAGTCCCATGTCTTCCAGGTCAGCCATGACATTGCGGATCGTGGCGGGGCTCAAACCCATGCCACTAGCCTGCGCAAGGGTACGCGAGCCGACGGGTTCACCATCGCGCAGATATTGCTCAACCAGCATCTTGAACAGACTGCTGGCGCGCTCGCCTATTGTGCCTTCGGTGTTCTTCGCCATGGCCGGAATCAACCCATCAGAGGTTCTGGAATGCGAATGTTGATTGCAAGCTATCAATGGCCCTCGTGACCGTCAACCGTTCTTTGTCGAGAGCCACACCAACATGCTAAGTTTGCCGTTTCGGGCGGGTAAATATCCAGCCTGAAGCGACACCCGTCCTCCTTAAACTTGCAGCCCAGGCAGGCCAGTCACGCATGAGCCCCGCATGAGTCATTTCAGCACCATTGGTATCTTTGGCAAACACGCAGCGCCCGGTGTAGACAAGGCCCTGCGCGCCCTGCTCACTTACTTGCAGGCCCGTGAACTGAGCGTGTTATGCGATGCCAGCACCGCTCATCACCTGCCCGATCTTGGCTTGGAGGCCATCCCCACGGATCAACTCGCCCAGCGCGCCGACCTGATTATCGTCGTTGGCGGCGATGGCACCCTGCTACTGGCAGGCCGCAGTGCGGCTGCGCATGGTGTGCCCCTGCTAGGCATCAACCTGGGACGACTGGGCTTCATGGTCGATGTTACGCCTGATGACATGGCCAGTTCACTGGATGCCGTACTGAGCGGCGACTTCGTAAGCGATGAACGCCTTATGTTAAGCACCAGCCTTGTGGGCGAGGGCCAGGATGCTACGCCTGTGCTGGCACTGAATGACACGGTGGTGCGGAATCGTGACTTCGCCCGGGTGCTTGAGTTTGATACCTATATAGACGGCCAGTTTA
>JBFKKS010000275.1:0-3161 GCA_041630955.1 Nevskiales bacterium | reverse complement strand
TGGCTGCGTCCGGATGCCAAGAGCCAGGTGAGCCTGCGCTACGAGGACAGCAAGCCGGTGGCCATTGATGCGGTGGTGCTGTCGACCCAGCACAGTGAAGACATCTCCACCAAGGCGCTGCGTGAAGCGGTGATGGAAGAGATCATCAAACCGGTGCTGCCGGCCAAGCTGCTGCATAAAGGCACCAAGTACCACATCAACCCGACTGGCCGCTTCGTAGTGGGTGGGCCGATGGGCGATGCCGGCCTCACGGGTCGCAAGATCATCGTCGATACCTACGGTGGCTACGCACGCCACGGTGGCGGTGCCTTCTCGGGCAAGGACCCGTCCAAGGTGGATCGCTCGGCGGCCTATGCGGCCCGCTACGTGGCCAAGAACATCGTCGCCGCAGGCCTGGCCAAGCGCTGCGAAGTGCAGATCAGCTACGCCATCGGTGTGGCCGAGCCGACTTCGGTGATGGTCGATACCTTTGGCACTGGCAAGATCAGCGAAGCCAAGCTGGAAAAGCTGGTACGCAAGCACTTTGACCTGCGCCCCTGGGGCATTATCGAAATGCTGGATCTGATCCACCCGATCTACCGGCCAACTGCCGCCTATGGGCACTTTGGGCGCAAGCCGGCCATCATCAAGTACAAGGACGCCGAAACCGGCAAGATCCACGAATTCACCGGCTTTAGCTGGGAAAAAACCGACAAGGCCGAGGCCCTCAAGGCCGACGCCAAGTAAAAGGATATCGTTATGAGCACACCCGCAGAACAGTTGAACAACGACTACGTCATTGCCGACATTTCACTTGCTGATTTTGGTCGCAAGGAAATCGCCATTGCCGAAACCGAGATGCCCGGCCTGATGGCCACGCGTGAAGAGTATGGCCCCAGCCAGCCTCTGAAGGGCGCGCGTATCGCCGGCTCACTGCACATGACCATTCAGACCGCCGTACTGATCGAGACGCTCAAGGCGCTCGGCGCCGATGTGCGCTGGGCATCCTGCAACATCTTCTCGACCCAGGACCATGCGGCGGCCGCCATTGCTGCCAGCGGCACGCCAGTGTTTGCCTACAAGGGCGAATCGCTGGAAGAGTACTGGGCCTACACGCACAAGATCTTCGAATGGGCCGACGGCGGCGCACCGAACATGATCCTGGACGATGGTGGTGATGCAACGCTGTTGTTGATCCTGGGCAGCCAGGCCGAAAAAGATGCCACCATCCTGGACAATCCCGGCTCTGAGGAAGAAACCTTCCTGTACGCGTCGATCAAGCAGCGCCTCGCCGAACAGCCCGACTGGTACTCCAGGACCCTGGCCTGCATTCAGGGCGTTACCGAGGAAACCACTACAGGTGTGGCGCGTCTTTACCAGATGCACAAGGACGGCAAACTGCCGTTCCCGGCCATCAACGTGAATGACTCGGTCACCAAGTCCAAGTTCGACAATCTCTACGGCTGTCGTGAATCGCTGGTCGATGGCATCAAGCGCGCCACCGATGTGATGATCGCCGGCAAGATCGCTGTCGTCGCAGGCTATGGTGACGTTGGCAAGGGCTGTGCCCAGAGCCTCAAGGGGCTGGGTGCGCAGGTCTGGGTAACGGAAATCGACCCGATCTGTGCCCTGCAGGCAATGATGGAAGGCTTCCGCGTGGTCACCATGGACGATGCGGCCTCGCTGGGCGACATCTTTGTCACCACCACCGGCAACTTCAATGTCATCACCCATGACCATATGGCGGCAATGAAGGACCAGGCCATCGTCTGCAACATCGGCCATTTCGATAACGAGATCGATATCGCCAGCATCAAGCAATACCAGTGGGAAAACATCAAGCCACAGGTTGATCACGTGATCTTCCCGGACGGCAAGCGCATCATCCTGCTGGCCGAAGGCCGGCTGGTGAATCTGGGTTGTGGCACTGGCCATCCGAGCTTCGTGATGTCCAACAGCTTCACCAACCAGACGCTGGCACAGATCGAACTGTTCACCAAGGGCGATGAATACAAGCCTGGCGTGTTCGTGCTGCCAAAGCATCTGGACGAAAAAGTCGCCATGCTGCACCTGGGCAAACTGGGCGCCAAGCTCACCGAGCTGTCCAAGGAACAGGCCGACTACATCGGCGTGCCAGTGGAAGGCCCGTACAAGCCGGACCATTATCGCTACTAGGCTATGCGCTGGACACGGGGCCAGCCATGGCCCCGTGACTTTACGTCTACCTGCTGAATAAACATGTCTAACAAAGCCTACAGCCTGGAACTGTTTCCGCCTCGCAACGATGCGATGCTCGCTACTTTGCGTGAGGCACGCCCGCAACTGGCAGCCCTGGGACCCGCGTTTTTCTCCGTTACCTTTGGTGCGGGGGGCACCACGCGCGACGGCACCTATGAAACCGTGGTCGAAACCATGACGGAAACCGGGCTGGAAGCCGCGCCGCATATCTCCTGCATTGATTCGTCCCGCGACGGTCTGCGTGAACTGATCCTGA
Source organism: Nevskiales bacterium (assembly GCA_041630955.1). Classification (GTDB taxonomy): domain Bacteria; phylum Pseudomonadota; class Gammaproteobacteria; order Nevskiales; family CAJXLF01; genus JBFKKS01. The sequence continues at coordinate 688 of JBFKKS010000275.1, read as the reverse complement.
AGTACAAGGCTGCCGGCATCCGTCGGCTGGTCACTCTGCGTGGCGATGTGTTTGAGGGCCAGACGGCGGTCGGTGAACTGCACTACGCCAACGAACTGGTTGAGTTCATCCGCGCGGAAACCGGTGATCACTTCCACCTTGAGGTAGCTGCCTATCCCGAGCACCACCCGGAATCCGCCAGCCCCACGGCGGATCTCGATGCCTTTGAGCGCAAGGTCAAGGCGGGCGCAGATTCAGCCATCACCCAGTACTTCTACAACGCGGATGCCTACTTCCGTTTTGTCGATGAGTGTGTCGAGCGCGGCATTGATATTCCGATCGTGCCGGGCGTGATGCCGATTACCAACTATAAGCAACTGACGCGTTTCTCGGATGTCTGTGGCGCCGAGATTCCGGCCTGGATTCGCAAGCGGCTGGCAGGCTTTAGTGATGACCTTGAATCGCTGCGCCAATTCGGCGAGGAAGTCGTCACGGACCTGTGTGAGCGATTGCTGGATGGCGGTGCGCCAGGCCTGCATATCTACACCCTGAACCGGGCCGAGGCGACCACCGCCCTGTGGACCAACCTGGGGCTGGCAACCGCCAGCTAGCGCTTGCAGGCATGGCCGGTCTGCTCCAAGCTGACCGGCATGAAACACCTGCTCATCGTCTATCACTCCAAGACCGGCCACACTGCGCAACTGGCAGA
>JBFKKS010000274.1:0-3174 GCA_041630955.1 Nevskiales bacterium | reverse complement strand
GAATGATCCCAATACGGATTACCAGCTGAACCCACAGCCGACACAGCAGATTACCGTGACCAAGTAGCCTGTTGTTTGATGAGGCAAAGCCCCCGCAAGTCGGGGGCTTTTTTATGGTGGTTATGCAATGTCGTTTTCAGTCAGTGACTTGCTCTGCTTTTCCGGCCCTGCCTATACTCGCTGCATAACAGGTGGAGATACGGCGTATCTTTAACCCCGCAGACCGCATGGTCATTTCAAGGAGGCAGGGGATGAATAACAAAGCACGCATTGGGAAAAGTTTACTGGCGGCGATGCTGTTTTTGGCTGGCAACGCACAGGCCGCTGTGATCACGGTTAATGACAATCTTGACAACGAGATCGACCAGCCGGGTCTGGCCGGTGAACCGGGCGTGCTATGCACCTTGCGTGAGGCGATTCGAGCAGCCAACCAGGACCCGGCCAACGATGACTGTGTGGCCGGCGAGCCGGGCGATGTGCCCTCTAATCCCAGTGACCGAATCGTCTTCAGCTTGCCGCCGGGCACTACCACGATTGAACTGGATAATGCCGTTCCGCTGGATCTGCCGCTGGTTATTCGGGATCGCGTCGAGATTGATGGCATTGGCGTATCAGGCGGCCTGACGATCAAGTCCAAACCCGGCGTGCTGGATCGCTTCTTTACCGTGATCGATTTCTCGGCCATCAACATCATGGGTACCGGCCAGGACCCGGATGAAGTCAAGTTCCTGAATATGACCATCCGCGGCGCCAGTGGTGTGACGGCCGGTGTTGATGACATCGGCTCGGCCATCAGCCTGGTCAACGAGACCGTGCCCACGCAGACCCTGCAGATCAGCAACGTCACTCTGCGCGATAACGTGAATACCGATTCGATCGTCAGCGATGCGGGTGGAGCCATCGGCGTGGCCGGTAACGTATTGCTGCGCCTGTTTGACAGCCGGTTCTACAACAACAGTGCCCAGTTTGGCGGCGCGGTGTTCGCCTCGGATCGTGCACCGGGTGGGGTCGATGCGGCCTTTTCACCGCGGGTCGAGGTCATGAACACTGTCTTTGGAGCCGAGGGCGATGGCAACAGCGCCACGGCCAGTGGTGGGGCATTCTTTTCCCGCAACTGGGACGCCGCTGATGCACACGGCTACCAGGACTTCATTAACGCCACGTTCATAGGCAATAGCGCTGCCACGCAAGGCGGGGCAATCCACGTCATTCGTGCTGGCACAATGAACATTGTTGATTCGTTATTTGGCGGCACCGTACTGGCCGAGGCCAATACCGCCATGGCGGGCAGTGGCGGTGCGCTGAATATCGAAGGCTTCTTTGGCGCTCCCGGAAAAGCCATCAATATCACCAATACCCGCATCATGGGTAATACGGCCAGCGAGCATGGTGGTGCGATAGTGCTGCACGGCTCGGCAGGGGTGCCTCAGTTACCGGTCACAATTCTCAACAGCACGCTCAAGGGCAATAGCGCGGGCAAAGCCGGTGGTGCAGTCTCGCTCAGGAATACCCTTTTCCTGCTGACCGTCGATTCAAGCACGCTGAATGCCAATGCCGCCAGGAACGGGGGCGGCCTTGCCTGCTCAGGCGCGGTCGGTGGGCCTGATCCTTCGCCGGAAATGAAGCTCGTCAACAGCACGATCTCCGGGAATATGTCCCAGGGGAAAGGTGGCGGCATCATCTCATCACCTGACTGCCACATCGTGTTGAATAATGTCACGGTCACGGCCAACAAGGCGGATTCCAATGACTCCGGCGGGGGTGATGGTGGTGGCATCAGCAGCGGCATTGCCGTTCCTCCTGACGTGATCACTGTCAGCAACAGCATTGTGGCGGGCAACAGCGTCGGCAGCACGGGCAGCGACCCTGACTGTAGCGGCAGTTTTGTCTCCGGTGACTACAACCTGATCGGCAACGATGTCGGGTGCACGGGCTTTGGAGGCCCGGGCAGCAATGACCAGGTCGGTACGGTCTCAATGGGTAATCCGGCGATCAATCCGCTGCTCACGGTGCTGGAAAACAACGGTGGACCGACCGATACCCATGCCCTGATACCGGGCAGCCCGGCCATCGACGCGGGTAATTCGGTGGATGGCTGCCGTGATGCCGATGGTGTCGTATTGTTGACTGACCAGCGTGGCAATGATCGTACCCAGGACGGCGATTCAAACAATGTCTCAATCTGCGACATCGGTGCCTATGAAGTCGATGGCCCGCCAGGCACGCCGCTGGGTGACTGTGATCCAGCGCCACTGCCCGGCTGCTTGAGCAATCAGTTGAAAGCCAAGCTGGTTGTTAAGCCCGGCAATACCCGGTTCAAGTGGGCGAAGGGCAGTTTTGTCGCCGGACTGCTGGGTACCCCGGCGACCACCACGGACTACCGCCTGTGCATGTATCGCGGGGCAACCCTGATCGCCGGCTGGAGTGCCGATGCCGGTGTCGGATGGAAGGAAAAGCTAACCAGGGTTAAATACGCCAATCGGGCCAATCCGGGAGGCCTGGTGAAGATGCTGGTCAAGTCCTCGGCCGCCAAGGCCAAGCTGGCCGCCAAAACCAATAGCAGTCCGGTTTTGCCATTGTCGGCTGCATCCGTGCTGGTGCAGGTGGTCAACAGTAATGGCGACTGCTGGGATGCTTCGTTCGGGCCCGGCCAGATCAGGCGGGATGATGCAAAGCGGTTCGTGGCCAAGCAGTAACCTTGTCCAATAGCCGCTTTTGGCGCTTGCCGTGGCAATCTTGCGGACCGTCATGCCGCGTACCATACTTGAAGGACGAGAAAGTTCTTTAGATCTTCGGGGGGGGTATAGGGATGTCTTATAAAGCCACACTGGTCAAAGGTTTACTGGCCACTGCGTTATTGTTTGCCTTGGGCACGGTGCAGGCGGCCGTGATCACGGTGAACAGCAACCTGGATAACGAGATCGATGAAGCCGGCAATGCCGGTGCTGCCGGGGTGTTCTGCACCCTGCGCGAGGCGATTCGGGCCGCCAACCAGGACGCTGTTAACGAGGACTGTATCGCGGGCGATCCGCATGGCACGGGTCTGGGTAATGGCCAGGCTGGAGATATTGCCTCCAACCCATCCGACCAGATCGTGTTTGCCCTGGGGGCCGGTACCAACACGGTGCAACTGGACAATGCTGTACTGGCACTGCCGCTGGTGATCGAGGACCG
>JBFKKS010000273.1:0-3201 GCA_041630955.1 Nevskiales bacterium | reverse complement strand
GGCACTGCTTTAAGGCTGAAGCTGTAGGTTACGGCGCCGTCTACGTTGTAGTCATCCAGGGTTTGTAATGCCCTCAAATAGCCTTCGCGGCTTAAATCATTATTGGTAATCGCCACGCGAAGAGCCTCAATAGACACGCGTCCCTGGATATAGGACAGCAGGATGTAGCTGTCAGGGGCTAATTGTTGGCGGCCGTATTTTTCATAAATAGCCAGAAAGTCCGTCATGAACTTACTGGGCTCTCCCCAGTAGGGAAGACCGGACACCATATGGTAATTCTCGAACACCTTGGACGGTATCACTGCCGGGTCGAAAAAGCGGTCTATCCAGGCCGGCGTGTTGCCAATCCAGACCGGGTTGTAATCGAGCTGTGAAGACGTACCCAGTATCGGGCCGGTCGCGCTGGGCAGGGTAGAGAGCAATACATGAGTGGCGCCGGCCTTTTTCAGTGCATTCACGGCCGCCGTGAAGTCGGCCTGACCGGGCGCATAGGTTTCTTCTGCCACCAGCTTGAGGCCATGATGGGCGGCAGCCTGTTTCCAGCCGTCATAACCGTCTTTGCCATAGTCGTCTTGCTGGTAAATGATGCCAGCCTTGACCTTGTTGGCGCCGCCAGCAGTTTCCACCACCCAGTCCATTGCGCGTTGTGCTTCCACCACATAAGAGGGTGCGATTGGGGGTGTCCATGCGAACTCCGCCATCTTGGAAGACAGCGAAACCGGAAAGGCAACAATCTTTTCGCGTTCAAGCATGGGACGCAGTGGCAGTGTCGGCGGTGTGCCGAAGCTGGTTGCGATGAATAAGACGTCGTCACGGATCTCATTGAACAACTGCACAGAGCGTTGGGGGTTATAGCCGTGATCGCGCTCGATCAGCTCAATGGTCCAGCCCTCGGGTAGCAAGCCACTGCCGCCAGCATTGATTTGCTTGACGAGCATGCGTTTTCCGATTGCATAGGGCTTGCCAATAACCGCCGCCGGACCACTTTCGCCGTTAAGTGTGCCAATGCGGACGATCTTGTTAGCCATGTCGACACCGGGCACGGTTTTCTCGGTTCCGCTCCCGTTCTGGGCGTTATCCCCACTCGAACAGCCAGCCAGCAAACCGATCAACAGGCACAGTGCCGTTATTCGTTTTAGTTTAATCATGTTATCTCCCTCGTCGCATAGTTCTACCCTAATCCGGCGTAGATAACCAGAGCAGACATAATGTGAATGAATTGAGTGAGTTGTCTGCTCCGGAAATGAGCCAAAGGTGCTGATTATCCAGAGTTATCAGAAAAAGCTGACGTTGGAAGGGGGGATTTGCCTAGTTCTTAAACTTGCCGTGCAAATTAGTGTGATGTAATCCAGTTAATAAAAAGCAGGATGCTTAATAATGCAGGAACCCAAAATACCCCCAAACGAAGATTTGCGTCTGCAGGCTGTAGAGGATTTGGATATCCTGGATACTCCCCCAGAAGACGCATTTGATCGCATCACACGCATGGCGGCCAGGATAATGGAAGTCCCGATGGCAGCTGTGACCATCGTGGACAAGAATCGGCAGTGGTTTAAGTCGCGTGTAGGCCTGGATGTACAGGAGACACCCAGAAAGCACTCTTTCTGCGGACATGCGATTAACTCTGAATCGCTTTTCATCGTGACCAATGCCAAGGAGGATGAACGGTTTTTTGATAATCCCCTGGTAACCGGCGGACCGCACATCTCTTTCTATATAGGCATACCTGTCTCTGATCCCAATGGTTACCCAATCGGTACGCTGTGTGCAATTAGCGATGAGGTTAAAACCCCCACTGAAACCCAAAAAGTTCTGCTGCTCGATTTGGCGAAAATGGTCGAATCCGAGTTAAAGATGCGGCAGGAGTCCACGACTGATGTATTGTCGGGCCTGATGAATCGACGCCTGTTTAATGACGTGGCGCAGGTTGCATGGGGCCAATCCATGCGGCAAAAGAAGCCCATGTCGCTCATGATGATCGACATAGACAATTTCAAAGATATCAACGACACCCTGGGGCATGCGGTGGGTGATCAGGTGATCAGCAAAACCGGTGAGGTTCTGCGGTCCAAAATGAAGCGAGCCTCTGACGTGGTGGCCCGATTGGGTGGGGATGAATTCATCGCCGTGTTCCCGGATTGTGACCTCAACCACATAGGGAAAATGGCCAACAGCATTCATGCCGAACTTGATGATGCGTTGCGCAGTTTACTGTCTCCACTCGACCATCGATTTGATGGTGCGTCTGTGAGCATCGGAGCCACAACGATGTCTCCTGAGCAACTTTCTGGCGGACTGTCCGACATGGTTATCGAGGCAGACCGTTTGCTATACGAAAGTAAGCGCAAAGGTCGGGACTGTGTAACGGTACAGCAAGCCGCTTAATACACTGATCCAGTTTCAGGGGACCATTTCAGGGAGCGTTATAACGCTGTCAATGGGGCATACACCTTCACTGGAAAATGCACGCCCTTGCACTCGACCGCGCCCCTGGCTTTGCAGTTGATGGCATCAGCAATGAGTTGATAGGTGGCATCGCTCATGAGAATGCCGCCGGGTTCGCAATGCGACTGGATACGGGCGGCGACATTCACCTGCAGGCCAATGGCGGTGTAGGTCATGCGGCCTTGGGAGCCGAAACTGCCGACACTGGCCATGCCGGTGTTGATGCCAATGCGGACTTGCAGCTCCTCGCCGAGTCCCAGCTTGCGCCATTGCTGGTTTAGCTCCGGGAGTTTGGCTTGCATGGCCTGAGCACTGAGGATGGCCTGTTTGGCCTGGTTTTCGGGGGCAAGCGGTTCAGGTGCGCCGAACATGGCCATCAGTCCGTCGCCGATGAACTCATTAACGGTGCCCTCGTGGCTATCCACAATGTCACTCATAACGGCCATGTATTCGTTAATGACCTGGGTCATGACTTCGGGTTCGACACGGTCAGCAATATCGGTGAAGCCGATGATGTCTGAAAACAGAATGGTTATGCGGCGTCGTTGGGGAGCGTCAATAAGCTCGTCCTTGCCTTTCACGATATGGTCGGCTACCGCGGGAGGAATGTAGCGCCGAATCAGTTCCCGGCTGCGTTCGAGTGAAAGCTGCATCTGATCCCGCGAGTTCCACACGACCCAGAACATGAACAGATCGAACGCCAGGATTTCAACAATGAAGAAGTACCCCGGCACCATCCATGCGAGCGAGGTTCTG
>JBFKKS010000272.1:0-3203 GCA_041630955.1 Nevskiales bacterium | reverse complement strand
TACCAGCAAGACGACTATGGCAAAGACGGTTATGACGGCTGGAAACAGGCTGCCGCCCATCATGGCCTCAAGCTGGTGGCAGAAGAAACCTATGCGCCCGGTCAGGCCGACTTCACAGCAGCCGTGAATGCACTGAAAAAGGCCGGCGCCACGCATGTATTGCTCTCTACCCTGCCCAGCGCGACCGGCCCGATACTGGGTACGTCTTCACAGCTCGATTACAACCCGATCTGGATTGGCAACACGCCGGCCTGGATAGACCGCTTTTTCGACCCGGCAGTGATACCGTCCAAGGTGTTCGAGAATTATCATATGGTGTCCGGCCTGCCCTACTGGGGAGAGCCCAGTAAATTCATGACGGGCTTCCTCGAGATTTATGAAAAATACGGCCGCCAACAATTAGCCCCAGACAGCTACATCCTGCTGTCCTATATCCAGGGACGCGTGTCTATCGAGGCACTGCGCGTGGCGATTACCAATAATGATTTAAGCCGCGAAGGCTATTTGAGGGCATTACAAACCCTGGATGACTACAACGTAGACGGCGCCGTAACCTACAGCTTCAGCCTTAAAGCAGTGCCTTATGTGGTGGGCGTTGAAACCCGCATACTGAAGCCGGATATGGAAAATTCAACGTGGAAGGTCATTGCCCCGTTCGCCCCACCCTCGTTATTGAAATAACCGGGACACCATTTTGCTGAGAATCGCGAATCTGGAAGTGGTGTACAACCGCGTTGCGCGGGTGCTCAATGGCGTGAGCATCGAAGTGGGCGATGGCGAAACCGTCGCCCTGCTTGGGCCAAACGGGGCCGGCAAGTCCACCCTTCTGCGGGCCCTGACCGGCCTGCTGTCGATTCACGATGGCGACATCACCAAGGGCAGCATCACCCTGGCGGATACCAACCTGGTCGGCATGCCACCTGAACGCATCGTAAAGCAAGGTGTGGTGCAAGTGATGGAGGGACGGCGCATCTTTATCGACCTGAGTGTGGAAGATAACCTGCTGGCCGGCGCATATAGTCAACGCCGTGATCTGAGCAAGGAACTGGCCACTATCTATGCCCAGTTTCCACGCTTACAAGAACGACGCAAGCAGCTGGCCGGCTACCTGTCCGGGGGTGAGCAGCAGATGCTGGCCATTTCCCGTGCACTGCTTACGCAGCCCAAGCTGCTGCTGCTCGACGAGCCCTCACTGGGCCTGTCGCCGGTGATGACGCGCGAAGTTGGCAAGCTGATTCGTCAGATTCAGAAGCGCGGTATCAGCATCCTGCTGGTCGAACAGAATGCAGCCATGGCCCTGAACCTGGCCAGTCGGGGCTATGTACTGGAAAGCGGCAAGATCGTGCTCGATGGCGACAGTCAGTCTCTGCTCGAAGACCCCGACTTCAAGGAGTTCTATCTCGGTCAGGGCGGCAGGGATGGAGAGCAGTCAACCAGTACCAATTTCCGCGATGTAAAACACTACCGTCGCAAACGACGGTGGCTGTCATGAGTACGCTACTCGACCTGAACAGGGTCACGCTCGATTTCGCCGGCCTGCGCGCGCTCGACGATATTTCACTGCAAGTCGATAAGGGGCAGTTGCTCGCCATCATCGGGCCGAATGGCGCCGGCAAGACCTCGCTATTCAACTGCATCAGTGGCCTGTACCGACCCACCACCGGCAGCATTCACCTGGATGGCCAGGACATTACCCAGGAGCCTGCCCATCGCATCGCGGCGCTGGGCATTGCACGCATGTTTCAGAATCTGGCGTTGTTTGAAAACCTCAGCACCCTCGACAACATGATGGTCGGCCGCCATCACTGCATTGAAAGTCGCTGGTGGCAGGACCTGCTGGCCTTGCCCAAGACGCTGAAACAGGAACGTGAGCATCGGGCCCGTGCCGAACAGATTATTGATTTCCTGAATCTTGAAGCCTACCGGCTATACCCGGTCGGCATGCTGCCGTATGGCGTGCGCAAGCGCATCGAGCTCGGCCGCGCCCTGTGCATGGAGCCCAAGCTCTTGCTGATGGACGAACCGGCAGCGGGCCTGAACCAGGAAGAAACCGAGGACCTGGCCGCCTACCTGCTGGACATCCGGGCCGAGTTGAATACCACCGTGGTGCTGATCGAACATGAACTCAGTTTCGTCATGGACCTTGCCGATGAGGTCGCGGTGCTGGACTTCGGCAAGCTGATTGCTCGCGGACTGCCAGACGCGGTGCGTAACGACCCGGCCGTGATCGAAGCCTATATAGGCGGCGTAGACACCACGGAAGACGCGGCATGACGCACCCACTGGACACCGAGTTCGGCCAACGCTACGGCAACACCCTGCCGGGCCGCCTGGCCTGCTGGGCAGAAGCGCATCCACAGGTTGTGGCCCTTCGTGAGAAGGAAATGGGGCTGTGGAAGGAAGTGACCTGGGCGACCTACTGGCGCAATGTGCAGGCGGTTGCCGAGCAGTTTGCGGAATGGGGGCTGGGCCAAGGCGACCGCATTGCCATTCTCTGTGGCAACCGTCCCGAATGGCTGTACGCCGATCTGGGCATCCAGCTACTCGGCGGCATGTCCGCAGGCGTTTACGAAACCAACCCGGCTGACGATGTGGTCTATGTTGTAAATCACAGCCAATCGCGGGCAATCGTCTGCGAGGACCAGGAGCAGGTCGATAAGGTTCTAGAGCGCCTGGCTGACATGCCACAGCTGGAACATATTCTGGTCGTGGAACCGCGCGGCACACTAGTGTATTCAGAACCACGACTCAGTCTCTGGAAGGACTTTCTGGATCAGGGTCTGGCACGCATTGATCAACTGGACCCGTTAGCCAGACTGGCCGAACTCGACCCGCAACAGCCGGCCAATATTGTCTATACCTCGGGCACCACGGGCCGACCCAAGGGTGCATTGTTGACGCACCACAGCGCGCTGGCACTGGTGCGCAACCAGGCGCAGGACCTGGGCGTATCGGCCGGCGATTGCGTACTGTCCTACCTGCCGTTATGCCATGTCGCGGAGAAAATCTACACCCTGTTCTTTGCCCTCACCGAAGGGACCACGGTCCACTTTGGGGAATCCATTGAGACGGTACGCGAAGACCTGGCCGAAGTGGCCCCGACGCTGTTCCTGGGCGTACCGCGCATCTGGGAGAAGATGGCTGCCACGGTACAGGTGAAAATGCTGGATGCGGACCCCATCAAGCGCTGGCTGTTCCGGCGC
>JBFKKS010000271.1:0-3219 GCA_041630955.1 Nevskiales bacterium | reverse complement strand
GCCCAGCGCGCCGACCTGATTATCGTCGTTGGCGGCGATGGCACCCTGCTACTGGCAGGCCGCAGTGCGGCTGCGCATGGTGTGCCCCTGCTAGGCATCAACCTGGGGCGACTGGGCTTCATGGTCGATGTTACGCCTGACGACATGGCCAGTTCACTGGATGCCGTACTGAGTGGCGACTTCGTAAGCGATGAACGCCTTATGCTAAGCACCAGCCTTGTGGGCGAGGCCCAGGATGCTACGCCTGTGCTGGCACTGAATGACACGGTGGTGCGGAATCGTGACTTCGCCCGGGTGCTTGAGTTTGATACCTATATAGACGGCCAGTTTATAAGCCATCATCGCGCCGACGGCATTATCCTGGCCACCCCGACCGGATCGACGGCCTATGCCCTGTCCGGCGGTGGCCCGGTGCTGCATCCGTCACTCAATTCTCTGGCCCTGGTGCCCATTTGCCCGCATACCCTCAGTGACCGCCCCCTGATCGTCAGCGCGGATCACGTTATTGAGGTGGTGGTGAGCGAGGACATCAGCACCGAAGCACTTGTCACCTGCGACGGCCAGTGGAATCGGGAATTGCGGGCCGGCGACCGCGTACGCATCCAGCGCGCCGAGCAGAGCCTGCAGATCATTCACCCCCCCGGATACGACTACTTCAAATTACTACGTAACAAGCTCGGCTGGGGCCGCGGGCAACGCCAACGCAATCCGCAGCCCTGAGCGACAAAAGAACATGCTGCACCATTTGCATATTCGTCAATTCGCCATCGTGGACGAGCTCGACATCGAGTTCGGGCCGGGTATGACTGTGCTATCTGGCGAAACCGGTGCCGGCAAATCCATCCTCATCGATGCATTGGGTTTGCTGCTGGGCGACCGCGCTGACAGCGAAAGCGTACGAGATGGTGCCAGGCGAGCCGAAATCAGCGCCGAGTTCGGGCTGCAGGATGCCGAACAGGCTCGCGCCTGGCTTGATGAACACGAACTGAGCGATGAGGACATGCCCGATGTATGCCTCATCCGCCGCACCATCGGCAGCGACGGCCGCGGGCGTGCAACGATTAATGGTGCCCCTGTCACGGTTCGCGATCTCAAGGAGCTGGGCGAATCGCTGCTGGATATTCATGGGCAGCACGCGCATCAGTCCCTACTGAAAAGCAGCGAGCAGCGTGACCTGCTGGACGATTTCGGCGGCCATATGGCATTACGCCAGCAAATACAGAAACTGTGTGATCAATTCCGCGATACCACGCAACACCTGACGCAACTCACTGGCAGCGGTGAGGACCACGCGCAGCGTATCGATTATTTGCGTTATCAGATCCAGGAACTGGATGCCCTCGGCCTGGCTGACAAGGAACTGGATGAACTGGAAGTCGAACACAAACGTCTCAGCAATGCAGAACGGCTTCTTGAGGATGGCCAGAAGGCTCTGGCTTTATTGAATGGGGATGACGAAGGTTCCAGCTATGACCTTATAGGGCATGCCGGTGGGTTGTTGCACAACCTGGGCCGGCTGGACCCCTGTTTCAATGACATTGCTGAAACCGTGGAGTCTGCGCGTATTCAGATCCAGGAAGCGGCCACTACCCTGCGACACACTCTGGATGGCATGGACCTGGACCCTGAGCGGCTGGCCTGGGTCGATGCACGGATGACAGCCATCCATGACCTGGCCCGCAAGCATCACATCGCGCCTCAAGCCCTGGCTGAACATCACGCATCGCTGCGAACCGAGTTATCGACACTGGATAATGCAGGCGAGGAAATTGCCAAGCTCAACAAGGCGCTTGATGACTGTCGCAAGCGTTATCTGGAACTCAGCAGTGAACTACATGATGCGCGCGTCAAGACTGCTACCGACCTGTCGCAGCGAATACAGGCCGTTGTTCGCGAACTGGGCATGCCGCAGGCGGAATTCAGTATTGCCGTTGAGCCACGCGATGATGCAGAACTGCACAGCACCGGGGCTGATCGCATCGAGTTTCGTATCTGCGCCAATCCTGGCCAGACGGCTCGTCCCCTGAGTAAAGTCGCCTCAGGCGGTGAGTTATCCCGCATCAGTCTCGCAATACAGGTCATTGCCGCCAACAGCACGCAAGTGCCTTCATTGATCTTTGATGAAGTCGACAGTGGCATTGGTGGCGGAGTCGCTGAAATCGTTGGACGCCAGCTCAAGGCCCTGGGCGCAACGCGTCAAACGCTATGCGTAACCCACCTACCCCAGGTCGCGGCACAGGCCAGCCAGCAGCTGTTCGTGAGCAAACAGGTCGTAGGCAAGAGCACCCGCACAACCATCACTGTGCTCCAGGGAAGCGACCGGGTTGAAGAACTGGCCCGTATGCTTGGTGGCGTGGAAATAACCGAACAAACACGGGCCCACGCCGAAGAAATGCTGTTGCAGGCTACGCGCTAGTTATTCTCGGCGAGCAGCAGAGGCGTGTCTGGCTTGTAGTGCATAACCACTTCCCGCTTGCCAAACTTGCGTGCTGCCTTGACGTCCACGCCCATGTAGATATCTATGCGCTTTTTCCAGCGCTTATTCATCTTATCCAACACGACGTACTCGCCTTCCAGGCCAGATATCCTGACCTTGCTGCCTCGCTTTAAGCCCATCTTGAGCAGGTCTCGCGACACTGCAATCGATTTCATTCCGGGCTTAAGCTTGTCCCCCCAGGCCGCTATATCAGGTGTGGAATCCGTTTGTGCAGCTACCGAATTGTAAGCTGTCGCTACAAGCTTGAGCTTGCGCCAGGCATCCACCCCTGCTGATGTCTTTTCTTTCGAGCGCTCTTCAGGCGCACTGATCTTTTCTTGTTGTTGCGGTAATGCTTTGGGTGCCTGACTCAATTGAGTGGGCACGCCTGCCGGTGTTTTCTTAACCGTTCCTGCGGGCGCGATCTTTACTGCCTCGGCAGACACTTTTGTTGCCGGTGCCTGGCCCATATCAGGCTTGCTCGCCTGCGCCAGCATAATGATCGACTGGCTGTCTGGAGCACTCCGCTTGTCCGGCTTATGAACTGCCTCATAGGTCACTTCCGGAAGGATGAAAAGCGGAAGCGAAACGAGTAGAAATAACGGGAAAACGGAATTACTGATGGACTTGGGCATTGATCACTCCTGAACGACGTGATCTAGAATCCCATTCTCGAAGGCGATGTAATGCCAGCCTTATCGGATTTCCTTGTAGGAAATCCTGCCATAAATCAGATTGGGCTC
>JBFKKS010000270.1:0-3219 GCA_041630955.1 Nevskiales bacterium | reverse complement strand
GCGCCCTTCCCTGATCCAGCCTTCGATTTCACGTCGTGATCCGAGACCGGCCTGGGCCAGAAGTTTATGCAGCCGTTCGGCCATGTGATTTACTCTGCACTGAATGAAAAATGACTAGGCACGATTAGCCTGGGCAGCGGGTAAATCCTGATCTTCGCCTGCTTCGCTTTCGTCTGTAGGCAGAGTTGCCTCTGTTTTCGCGTCTGGCGCGTCTGTCTCGTCGGCATCGTCATCCAGATCCACACCAAACTCCAGATCATCTGCCGAAGCATCGTCAGTACCAGGTGACGCACTGGCGGTTAGCAAATCCGGCTGGTCCCCTTCTTCCTCCGGTTCGGCTTCATCCGGCTCAATGCCCAGACGTTTCAGGGCTTCACCGAGCGCATCTGGGTCACGTATTTCTGGCAGGCTGGGAAGTTCGTTCAGGCTCTTTAGATTGAAATCATCAAGAAACACCTTGGTTGTCCCCAGCAACTCAGGGCGCCCTGGCGCTTCACGAACCCCGACCACCTTGACCCAGTCGCGTTCAACGAGAGTCTTGATAATGCCCGGGCTGAGTGAAACACCGCGAATCTCTTCAATCTCTCCACGTGAAATCGGTTGGCGATATACGATCAGTGCCAGGGTTTCAAGCAGTGCACGCGAATAGCGGGGGGGGCGCTCTTCCCAGAGGCGACCGATATAGGCCGCGTAATCCTGCCTTACCTGTATACGCCAGCCGCTCGCCACCTCGCGCAACTCCACGGCACGACCAGCAAGTTGGGCGTCCAGTGAATGCAGGGCATCTCGAACCTGTTTCCTTTCAGGCCGGTTAGATGCCTCAAAGCTGCCGATCATCTGATCAATGGTCAGCGCCGATTCTGATGACAGGAGCAAGGCCTCAACGACGGACACCAAGGAATTGTTCTGAGTTTCTGCGACATCTTCATCTGATGTCATGTTTTGCTCCTCGACCTCCTGCGCTACAGCATTATCACCCACTTCTCCCAAGGGTGGGCATGGCGGCTCGATCACATTCTCAGGTACTGCATCTTCGGTCGAATCATGCATCGGTTCATCCTGGGGCATTTCAGTCCTCCACTGCGGTGACATCGAGGTCTGCAATGCGACCACCGGCACCGGCGACACGAACGGTAACTTCGGCATAAGCCTCTGACTGGCTAACTTCCAGCACTGATCCTTTGACCAGCTCAAGAATTGCGATAAAGGTGACGACCACGCCCATGCGGCCTTCATCCTGCGGAAAAAGGGTAATAAAACTGGCATGACCACAACTTTGTAAATGTTCAAGAATCTGACTCATGCGTTCGCGCACGGACAGCGGTTCGCGTTCTACCTGGTGACTGGTGAACAACTCTGCTCGCATCATGGCCTCGCGGAAAGCCAGCACCAGTTCCTTGATCTGCGGCTGTGGCAACTGCTCCTTCACGATAATCTTTTCGGGCTTACTGCGAGCGATAAACAGCTCCCGACCCACACGCGGCATATCGTCCAGGTTCTCGGCAGCCTGCTTGAAACGCTCAAATTCCTGCAGACGTCGCACCAGTTCAGCGCGTGGATCATCACCCTCATCATCCTCAGTCTGAGGCTTGGGTAACAGCATGCGGGACTTGATCTCGGCCAGCATGGTGGCCATGAGCAGATACTCACCCGCCAGCTCAATTTTCATTTCCTGCATTAGCTCGATGTACTCGAGGTATTGCTGGGCAATGCGAAGCACCGGGATATCGATAATATCCAGGTTCTGCTTGCGAATCAGATACAGCAAGAGGTCCAACGGACCTTCAAACGCTTCAAGGAATACTTCCAGAGCGTCGGGGGGAATGTAGAGATCTTCAGGCAGATCGCCAACGGGCGCGCCGCGCAGCTTGGCTACACCAGGAAGTGACGATACAACCGGTTCATCCCGCGCAGGCTCAATCACGTACAGGTCGTCGCCCTCCGGCTCTACCGTATCCGTGCTGTTCTCAGTGCTGTTCTGCATGCCTGCCCGCCGGGTTGTCTAGCAAATCCTGATAATGGGATTTTTACTGTGGAAGAAAGCCAAGGCAATCATGGACCTTGTCCATCATTGGCTGGGCACGCTCGCGAGCCTGCTCAGCACCACGTTTGAGAATCTTGGCCAGGCCAGCACGATCAGCCTGATATTCAGCATAGCGGGCTTGAATGGGCTCCAGGAAAGCAATAACCGCATCCGCGGTATCCGTCTTCAGATGTCCGTACATCTTGCCTTCGTAGGCGCTGACCAGGCTATCAATCTGCTGGTCGGTCACTGCCGCCAGAATGCTCAGAAGATTGCTGACGCCGGGCTTTTGCTCGGGATCAAAGCGGATTTCAGTTTCCGAGTCTGTTACGGAGCGCTTGAGTTTCTTCATTATCGCCTTCGGCTCATCCAGCAGGCGAATCACATTGCTTTCCACATCATCCGACTTGGACATCTTGGCCAGCGGGTCCTGCAAACTCATGATGCGTGCACCGACTTCCGGAATGTAGGGTTCTGGAATGGTGAAAACCGGGGCCTGTTCTGTAGCGTGGATAGTATTGAATCGTTGTGCGATATCACGAGTGATTTCGAGATGTTGTTTCTGGTCATTGCCGACCGGCACCAGATCAGTTCCGTACAACAGGATATCTGCCGCCATCAGCACCGGGTAGTTATAGAGGCCCGCGTTGATGTTATCGGCATGTTTCTTTGACTTGTCCTTGAACTGGGTCATGCGATTCAGTTCACCCACCTGCGTGTAGCAGTTCAGCACCCAGGCCAGTTGGCTGTGCTGGGGGACATGCGACTGCACGAACACGGTGTTCTGATCCGGGTCGATGCCGCAGGCCAGATACAGGCACAGGAATTCGTAGCAACGCTCTCGCAATGCCGCCGGATCCTGCCGTACAGATATCGCATGCAGGTCAACCAGCGTGAACAGGCAATCGTAGTCGTGCTGCAGCTTGACCCAGTTACGTAACGCCCCGATGTAATTACCGATGGTCAGATTGCCGGAAGGCTGGATACCACTGAGAAGAATGGGTTTTGCTTTAGAGGTCACTGGTTATAAATCCGTTAAAAGAAGCGTATCTCTGTTATGCCAAACAACCCCAATATCAGGCTACTGGAGAGCGCAAGCATGGGCAGCAACAGCTTGCCAAGCACCCCGGTTACCAACAGGGCAACCACGATGAGCAGCCCATAGGGTTCCAGCCGATCGACCTTACGGGCCAACG
>JBFKKS010000269.1:0-3225 GCA_041630955.1 Nevskiales bacterium | reverse complement strand
GTTGCTCAATGATGGTTTCTGCCACGCGGTTATCGAGCACTCGCCCGAGAAGGGCTTGCGGATTGAATCGTCCAACTGTCCGGCTGGTTGCCGGCTGGTTATGAATTTGGGTTTGCATCATTCCTCCAACAAGTCGTTTGACCTGATTCGTGTTTACAACTGTAAACATATTGTTTACGTTTGTAAACATATTTTATGCAAGAATTATCAGAATATACTGATAAATATTTATTTATACATTTATTTCAGTTAGTTATACATATAGAATAAGTTTACGATTGTGATTACATGGTGATTTTAATCACGGATTACGGCCTGTTTCTTAGCACAAAGGATCACAATCAGGTCATTTTTCTACGCAAAAATACGATCAATCTGTGTACAATCGTTAACAGGAGACACTATAAGAGGCATGGACATGGTCAAACCCAACCTGCGCATCAGCAGCAAAGACAAGAAGTCCAAATCCAGTCAGGCCGAGGATGAGTCCGCCAAGCGCACCCGTGGCGATACGCGGCAGAACCTGCTCGATGCCGCCATGGAGGTCATGGCCGAGGACGAGAGCGGGCTGGCCGGCCTGAGCCTGCGGGCCGTCGCCAAGCGGGCCGGTGTCAGCCCGACTGCCTTCTACCGTCATTTCCCCGACATGGAAGAACTGGGCCTGGCCATGCTGGATGAGATCGGCCAGATGCTGCGGCGCATGTTGCGCGAGGTGCGCAAGGTCGGCGACCCGCAACAGATGGTCGGCGGCTCCATGCTCACCTTCTTCAGCTTCGTGAAACAGAACCGCGCCAAGTTCGTGGTACTGGGGCGCGAACGTGTTGGCGGGTCACCACGCATGCGCGCCGCCATTCGCAACCAGATGGCCTTCTTCAGCAATGAACTGGCTTCTGATATTCAGCTGATGGGTGCATTTCCACAAATGTCCCAGAACGACCATTTCCGCCTTGGCAGCCTGATCATCGGTTTGGCGGTTGGTGCGATACCCGACATCCTCGACCTGCCTGAAAATCAGCCTGAGGCAGAGCAGGAACTACGAATCACGATGGAAAAGCAGGGACTGATGTTGCTGCTGGGCGCATCGCAGTGGAACAGACACCAGGACCGGGAAACTGACAACAAGGATCGCAAGCGCCGTAAATAGCCGTAATGGCTTTGCGCCCAGCACGAAATGCCTATACTGGCTGTCGTTTCAGGATATCAATGACCCCAACATGATGAACAAGCTGCTGCGTGGCACTGTCCGCGTTCTCTTAAAACCGATTCTGCACCCGCGTGTTCCAGTGCAATGGCAACGCCGTTTACTGGTGCCGGTAGGACCAACCCAACCGCATGTCTGGGGCAGCAGTTTCGAAAAAATCGAACTGGCCGGCGTCCCTGCCCGACGGATCGTCGCCGGCGAAGCCGGTGACACAGTCATCCTCTACCTGCACGGCGGCGCCTTCGTGACAGGCAGCCCGCAAAGCCATCGCGGCCTGACGTCACATATGGCAGCCAGCGCCAGGGCAACTGTGTTCGCAGCCGACTATCGCCTCGCCCCCGAACACCCATACCCTGCTGCAGTCGATGATGCGCTGGCCTGCTACCAGGCATTGCTGGAGCAAGGCCATGCGGCCCACAATCTTTTCATTGGCGGCGATTCTGCCGGTGGCAACGTGGCCCTGTGCGCGGCCCTGGCGATTCGGGACCGGGGTCTGCCCATGCCTGCCGGCTTGATTCTGATTTCCCCATTTACTGACGCTACCCAGTCAGGGGAAAGCACCCTCACCAAGGCCGCTATCGACCCAATGATTGATCCGGCCTGGGGCAAGTGGGCCGCCAAACTCTACGCGGGCGAACTGCCGTTGGATTCCCCAGCCATCTCGCCGCTGTTTGCCGATCCGAAAGGACTGCCGCGGACTTTGGTTCAGGTTGGCAGCGACGAAACCCTGCTGGATGACAGCACTCGGTTCGCGGACAAAGCGCGGGCTGCGGGCGTTGAGGTGGACCTGCAGGTGTACGAGGGACTTTGGCATGTATTCCAACTCCATACCCGGCTGCTCAAGGAGTCCATGCAGGCCATTAGCCGTATTGCTGACTTCATACACCAGGCGCCAAAGCAATCATGACCAGAAGCGTTTTTATCACCGGTGCGGCCGCCGGTATCGGCAAGGCCATCGCCGAGCATTTACACGGGCAGGGCTGGTTTGTCGGCCTCTACGATATCGATAACAAAGGCGTGACGAAACTCGCGAGCGAGCTGGGCGAGCGCTGTCTCGCTGGCGCGCTTGATGTGACGGATGATGATGCCTGGCAGGCACAGCTAGAGCGCTTCGTTACGGCCGCCGGTGGACGCCTGGATGCCTTGATCAACAACGCGGGCATCATCGCTTCGGGCCCTTTCGAATCCGTTCCCATGGCACGCCACAAGGCGATTGCTGACATCAACTTCACGGGTGTCATGAACGGTTGCCACGCCGCGCTACCCTACCTGAAACAGACAGCGGACAGTTGCGTGATCAATATGGCCTCCGCCTCAGCGATTTACGGCCAACCATCGCTGGCCAGCTATGCTGCCAGCAAGTTTGCCGTGCGCGGTTTCACCGAGGGCCTGAACCTGGAATGGCAGGGCCACGGTATTCGCGTCGTGGACGTGTGGCCCATCTTCGTGCAGACCGCCATGGTTGAAAACATGAATGCAAAAAGCATTCAGACCATGGGGGTCAAGCTCGGGCCTGCGGATGTCGCCAAAGTGGTGGAGAAGGCCGTGAATGCGGGACCCAGGAGCCGCAGGGTGCACTGGATCGTCGGCCTGGATGCCAAGATATTCAATGTGGCCATCGGCCTGCTGCCCGGCTTCATCACCCGCTGGATCAACGCCAAGATCGGCACCGATCACTAACGCATCATGGCAGCTGACCAATAGTTCCAGCCATGCCAAAGAGCCTCACCTACACGGCTATGCCGGTTTTTCTTGTGACCTCTGCCGCCTGGGTGATCGGCCTCTCCACCCAGCGCCTGCTGATGAGTGAAGTGTGGCTCTATGTGGGTATTTTTCTGCTGCCGGCGCTTGCCGTCTGCGCCTGCAGTTGGCTGATTTTCCAGAATATTATCTGGCGAAAGGCAATCGGCGCCATTCTTTTACTACCCTGTTTGGCCGTGTGGTTGCTATCGCTATTACTGGTGGCCAATGGCTTCAAGATTCATTAAGTCATCGCTGCCCATCAATCATCACAGCGCTTACTC
>JBFKKS010000268.1:0-3256 GCA_041630955.1 Nevskiales bacterium | reverse complement strand
CCTTTCATATCCACCTGCAGGCGCTTGCCAATATCCCTGAGCATGCCCGGTGCGGGTTTGCGGCAATCACAACCGGCATCCGGTGCATGCGGGCAGAAAAAGATGCCGTCGATATGACCGCCCAGCTCGGCCAGCTGGCGCTGCATTTTGTCGTGGATAGCAAACAGGGCATCAAAGTCAAAAATGCCGCGGCCAATGCCCGCCTGGTTGCTGGCCACCAGCACCCGCCAGCCGGCGTGGTTCAGACGGGCTATTGCCTCAAGGCTGCCGGGCAGGGCATGCCATTCGGCGGGGGTTTTTACGTAGTCCGCCGAATCCTGGTTGATCACGCCGTCGCGATCGAGGACGATGAGTTTGTTGGGGCTGTTCAATGGCATTGCCACACTCTGCCGAGGCGCCCTTTACAGGTCAACCTGGCAGTTTGGAAATATCGGCAACCGAACGACACAGACCGTCCAGTTGGCCAAGCAGCGCGAGGCGATTGGTCCGCACGGCCACATCCTCATCCATCACCATCACGGCATCAAAGAAGGCATCCACCGGCGCCCGCAGGCTGGCCAGACTGGTCAGTGCTTTCGAATAGTCGCCTTCAGCTATCTGCTGTTCCGTCTGCACCAGCAATTGCCCGGCCACGCTGTGCAGGGATTGCTCCTCGCCTTCACTCAGCAGGTTAACGTCCACTGAACCAGGGCTTGCATCGCCTTTAAGGATGTTACGGATGCGCTTGTGGGCAGCGGCTAGCTGTTCCGCTTCAGACAGGGTCAGGAAGTGCTGCACGGCCTGGATGCGTCGATCAAAATCAAGCGGGTTGGTTACTGCTGTCGCCAGCACGGCCTCAAAGACCTCGACCGTGACTCCGCGATCCAGATACAGGCCTCGTGCACGATCCATGAGAAAGCCCCACAGGGCGTCTGCGACCTCGGAACGGTCACAATCCACAGGTTGGGCCGCCACCGCTTCGCATACCACAGCCTGCAGATCGAGGCTGATTTCAGCATCCAGCAGGATTCGTAGCAAGCCCAGCGCGGCGCGGCGCAATGCGTAAGGGTCGCGATCACCCGTCGGTCGTTTGCCAATGGCAAAGATGCCTGCCAGCGTGTCGAGCTTATCGGCCAGGGCCAGCGCACGACCCGTAGCCGTGGCTGGAATGTCATCGCCGGCAAAGCGCGGCATGTATTGTTCGTCGATGGCCTGGGCGACCTCATCGTCTTCGCCGGAGGCAATCGCGTAGTAGCGGCCCATCACGCCTTGCAATTCAGTGAACTCGTAGACCATGTCCGTCAACAGATCCGCCTTGGCGAGCGCCCCGGCGCGCTTCACCCTGGCTTGCTCGGCACCCGTGGCGGCGGCCAGCCGCATGGCCAGTGCCTGCACACGCTGGCACTTGTCGGCCACCGAGCCGATCTCCTTGATGTAGGTCACGTTCGCCAGCCCCGCCGCGAAATCGGCCAGCGGCTGCTTGCGATCCTGGGACCAGAAGAACATGGCGTCCTGCAGGCGCGGGCGCACGACGCGCTCGTTGCCGGATTTCACCTTGCCCGGATCATGGCTTTCCAGGTTGCTCAGGGTAATGAAAGCGTTGAGCAGGTGCCCCCTGGCGTCCTCGACGCAGAAGTAACGTTGATGTTCCTGCAGGGCGGTGACCAGCACCTCCTTGGGCATTTCCAGGAAGCGCTCTTCAAAATGCCCCGTTACCGGTACCGGCCATTCAACCAGCGCGGTTACCTCATCCAGCAGTTCTTCATCCAGAATGGCGGTCGCATCCAGTTCTGCGGCCGCAGCCAGTACTGCGCTGCGTACCTTGTCACGGCGCAGCTCAAAGTCGGCAATGACGCGCCCGCGCAGCAGGGCACCGGTATATTCATCTGCACTTGGCAGGGTAATTGGATCCGGCGCATGAAAACGATGGCCACGCGTGACGCGCCCGGACGATAGTTCGAACATGTCGAATCGAAGCAGGTCATCGCCATGCAACGCAACCAGCCATTGCACGGGGCGCACAAAACTGGCTTCCATATCGCCCCAGCGCATGCGCTTGGGAATCGGCAATCTTTTCAGGGCTTCCTCAAGGATGGTCGGCACCACGGCTGATAATGCCCGCCCTGGCTCAAGTGCCTGGTGCATTAAATAAGTGCCCTTGTCCGTTTCGATGCGTTGCAGTTCTTCAATGGCCACGCCGCAGGATTTGGCAAACCCCAGGGCAGCCGGTTTGGCATTGCCATCGGCATCAAAGGCAGCTGCGACCGCCGGACCGCGGCGCTCAACCTGCCGGTCTGCCTGGGCCGCGGGGACCGCTTTGATCAAGACCGCCAGTCGGCGGGGTGTGGCAAAACGCTGCACCTCGCCAAATTCGAAACCAGCGTCCTGGAGGCCTTTGACAATACCTTCAGCATAGGCTGTCGACAGGCGCGGCAGCGCCTTGGGCGGCAGTTCCTCGGTGCCCAGTTCCAGCAGCAGGTCTGCCGGCTTCAACTCAGAGGCCTTGCTCATTGCATGGCCTCCGATGGCGCTGTCCTGGCCATGGGGAAACCAAGTGCCTCGCGGGCCGCGTAATAGGACTCAGCCACAGCTCGTGCAAGTGAACGCACGCGCAAAATATAGGCCTGTCGCTCGGTTACCGAAATTGCCTTGCGTGCATCCAGCAAGTTAAAGGTATGCGAGGCCTTAAGCACCTTCTCATAGGCCGGCAGCGGCAGCGACGCCTCGACCAGGTGCTTACATTCGCGCTCTGCCACGTCAAAGGCAGCAAACAGGGCGTCGGTATCGGCATGCTCAAAATTGTAGGTACTCTGCTCCACCTCATTCTGGTGAAAGACATCCCCATAGGTCACAACCTGCCTGCCCTGGTGCCCCTCATGTTCGCTCCACACCAGGTCGTAGACGCTCTCGACCTCCTGCAGGTACATGGCGATGCGCTCCAGCCCATAGGTGATTTCACCGGATACCGGCTTGCAGTCGATGCCCCCCACCTGCTGGAAGTAGGTGAACTGGGTGATCTCCATGCCATTCAGCCAGACTTCCCAGCCCAGTCCCCATGCGCCGAGAGTCGGGGATTCCCAGTTGTCTTCCACGAAGCGAATATCATGCACCAGCGGATCAATGCCGAGTTCTTTTAGTGACTCCAGGTATAACTCCTGGATGTTCAGGGGCGAGGGCTTGAGAATGACCTGAAACTGGTAGTAATGCTGCAGGCGGTTGGGGTTTTCGCCGTAACGCCCGTCCGTCGGGCGCCTGGAGGGCTGCACGTATGCCGTAT
>JBFKKS010000267.1:0-3261 GCA_041630955.1 Nevskiales bacterium | reverse complement strand
GTGCGACGGTCCTATTCTCCTGCCTGGATCTGGCAGACCTGTCGGCCATTCGTTCCTTCTCTGAATGGTTGCGTGGTGCACATCCAGACATCAACCTGCTTATCAACAATGCCGGAATCTATCCCCCTGCGCGCCGCACGGAAACCAGGGATGGCTTTGAACTGACCCTGGCGATCAGTGTTCTGGGCCATTTCGCACTGACTGCTGACCTGCTGCCCGTTATGGCCAGAAACCCGCAAGCACGTGTGGTGACCGTTTCCAGTATTACCCAGGCGTGGGGACGCTTGGCCCTGGATGATTTTCAGTCTGAACTAAGCTATGTGCCTAACAAGGTCTATGCCCGGACCAAGCTTGCCAGCCTGATGTTCGGACTGGAACTGCACGCGCGCGCGCGTGCTGCCGGGGCCTCATTCCAGAGTATGGTGGCACATCCGGGTATTGCCCGAACGACCATCGGGAGTGAGCGCAAGGCGTTCAAGCGTGGATTTCGTGATCGCCTGGAAGATGGGGCACAGGCACTGGCAATGCGATTTTTTGGCCAACCCGTAGAGCAGGGCGCGCTTCCGATTCTGTATGCTGCAACGAGCGGTTCGGTCGAAGGCGGTGGATTCTATGGCCCGAACGGCTTCGGTCAGTTCAGTGGGGCACCAGTGCCGGTGGAACCATGCCGCGCAGCCCGGGATGAAAGTTTGCGTGCGCAGCTGTGGTCACGATGTGAGGAACTCACAGGGTCGCGCTATGACTTTGGCGCTGCCTGATCCGGACTCAATTGCTCTGCGATGCGTTCAATAGCATCAGGAATTTCTTCTGCGGAAATGGCAGGGCTGAAGTAATAACCCTGTGCCTCATCACAGTTCCGTTCTTTCAGGTAAGTAAGCTGTTCCACAGTCTCGACGCCTTCAGCAACCACCTTGAGCCCCAGGCTGTGGGCCATGGCGATTACGGCATCGACAACTGCGGCATCGGTGGTATCGACGGTCAGGTCGCGTACAAAGGTGCGGTCGATCTTGAGCTTGTCGATGGGAAAGCGGGTAAGGTAGGAAAGGCTCGAATAGCCGGTGCCAAAGTCATCAATCACGACTCTCACTCCCAGGGCCCGGACCTCATGAAGTAGATCCGTGGATTCCTTGGGGTTTTGAATCAGCATTCCCTCAGTGATCTCCAGTTCAAGCGATGTGCCTGGCATACCGGAGGCTTCCAGGGCTTTTCTTATCTGGCCTATCCACCCTGCCTGTTGGAGTTGGCGGGGGGAAACATTGACAGCCACCTCCAGATTGAGCCCGTGTTCCTTGTTTAACCTGACAACGTCACTGCAGGCCTTGGTGAGTACCCACTCACCGATAGGCAGGATCAGGCCGGTTTCCTCAGCCAGAGAAATGAACTTGTCTGGTGCTATTTCCCCCAGGGTTGGGTGTCGCCACCTGATGAGGGTTTCAAGGCCAATGATTCGACCCGTTTTCAGGCATATCTCAGGCTGATAAACGAGACGGAACTGGTCGGATTCAAGTGCGGGTTTGAGGGCGCTGGTTAACTGGAGCTTTTCCTTGTTTTGCCGCAGCATGTCTTCATTAAACCATTGAGCGTTATTGCGACCGGCGGCCTTGGCCGAATACATCGCGGCATCCGCATTCTTGAGCAGGGTTTGCGCGTCGTTCCCATCGCTAGGAAAAACTGCACCACCCACGCTCGGCGTGACCAGCATCTCTCTTTCTCCGACCTTGATCGGCTGAGCAATCTGGCTGACGATGCGGTCAACGGCCTGTTGCATGGCTTCCTGCGAAACAACTTCGGGCAGAACAATAACGAATTCGTCGCCGCCCAGTCGTGCGAGCGTGTCCGCATCACGAAGGTAGCGTTGCAGGCGATTGGACATTGCTATCAGCAACTGGTCGCCTACATGGTGACCGAGTGTGTCGTTAACTCGTTTGAAATGATCCAGATCCAGGAGTAAGACGCCAACCAGTTCACCGTTTTTGCGGGCCTGCTTGATGGCCATTTCAAGGCGGTCCATCAGTAGGACGCGGTTGGGCAGGCCTGTCAGCGAATCATGATGCGCCATGCGCAAAATGAAGGCTTCGGTGCGTTTGCGATCCGAGATGTCGTACGCAACCTTGAGGTAGCCGGACAATTCACCGTCATCATCATGCAAGGCCGTAATATTCAGCTGTACGGGAATTCTTTCTCCGTTCTTTCTCAGGTAGGTCCACTCACTTTCATCTTCCATGCCGAGTCGGGCCTTTGCGATAATTGCATCGTGATCAGGTAAAACCTCGATGCCGAGTTCCCGGCTGAGACGGGCCGCATGCTGGTTGATCTCATCAGCCACGTGCAAAAGCGTGGCAGCATTCTTGCCCACCATTTCATCACGGTTGTAACCAAGCATTCGTGCGGCTGCCGGGTTGGCGGCAATAATGTCCCCCTTCAGGTCTATGGCGATAACGCTGAACGGAATGCTATCCAGTATGGATTGCCTGAGCAGATTGGTATGTTCCTGGCGGGACAGGTACTCGACTCGCTTGCGCTCGGTGATATCGATGATTGAGGCGAGTGTCAACGTGCCTTCTACAGTCTCAATTGGGTTGAGTCCAATTTCCACCGGAATTTTCTTGCCGGACTTGGTCACGCCAAAAAGGTCGCGACCCGCACCCATATAGCGTGCACTCGGCGCGTTAAAATAGTTGCCACGGAGGCGGGGATGCTTGGCGCGCACGTCTGCTGGCACCAGCGTTTCTATCATTTTTCCCAGCAATTCATGGCGGGAATAACCAAATAGTTTTTCAGCCTGGCTGTTTACCAGCGTAATGGCACCCTCCTTGTTAACGATCAGCATGGCATTGGGTGCGGCTTCTACCATCAGACGAAAACGCTCTTCGGCATGTAAGCGTTCGCTGATATCAATAATGGAGGCCAGGACGAACAGCCCTTCGTCAGTGCGCAGCGGGTTAAGCCCAATTTCTATGGGTATTTTTTTTCCATCCTTGCGGAGACCGTACAGATCCCGTCCGGTACCCATTGAGCGTGTATCAGGGGCGCTTAAAAAGTCGTGCCGGTAGTGTCTGTGTTCTGCGCGGATACCTTTAGGTATCAGATCTTCAACCTTCAGGTTGAGTAATTCATCGCTTGTGTAACCAAACAACTTGGTTGCCTGGATATTGACCAGGGTAATGCGGCCCTCTTCATCAGTCATGAGCATCGCATTGGGCGCTGCATCAATAACGAGCCGCAGTCTGTCTTCAGCGGAATGAGCAGTCGCCCCCACGT
>JBFKKS010000266.1:0-3262 GCA_041630955.1 Nevskiales bacterium | reverse complement strand
GCCTCGGACAGCGGCAAGAGCAAACGAGACGCACTCAGCTACGCGCTGGGCCATTCTGGCCTTGCCGTACTGATGACGGGTCTCACCACCGCAGGCGGTCTGATATCGTTCATCTCTGCCAACATGAAACCGGTTGCGGACATGGGCGTGACCTCACCCATGGGTATCATCTGTGCCCTGGTCTTCTCACTGGTGCTACTACCTGCACTGATCGCCGTCACGCCCTTCAAGAACCGGGGCATCCAGGATGATTCCTCCAGCCTGTTCCAGAAATTCCTCATGTGGTGCGCAGGCGCTTCCACCCACCACCCGGGCAAGGTGATTGGCATCTGGTTTGCAGTAATCTTTGTCTGCCTGTTCCAGGTAGCCCAGATCAAAACCAGCCATTTCCCCCTCAACTGGTTTCCAGTGGACAACGAGGTACGCACCACTACGGAAGCCATCGATTCCCAGTTTGGTGGCGCCACCTTTAGCGAAATCATTATCGATACCGGCAAGGAAAACGGCCTGCATGACCCGGACCTGTTGCAGGCAGTCGACCGGGCCATGGTGTTTGTCGACCAGCTAGAAGTCCACGGCGTACGGGCCGGCAAGGCCACCTCGCTACTCGACATCAACAAGGAACTGCACCAGGCCCTGAATGGCAACGACCCCGCCTACTACCGTATTCCGGACGACCAGGCCCTTATCGCCCAGGAACTGCTGCTGTTTGAAAACTCCGGCAGTGATGATCTGGAAAACATCGTTGATACCTCTTTCAGCAAGATGCGTATCACGGTCAAGAAGCCGTTTGTTGACGGTACGCTGTACCCGGACTACCTGCATGCCCTGGAAAGCGGCTTCGATGAAATTATCGGGGACCGGGCAGAAGTCACCTACACCGGCCTGATCACCATCCTGGCTGGCGGTGTAAAGGTACTGATCGGCGACACCATACGCGCCTACCTGATCGCCTTTATGATCATTACCCCGATGATGATGATGCTGGTGGGTTCAGTGCGTACCGGACTGATCAGCATGATCCCGAACCTGGCACCCATCATCGTGACGCTGGCACTAATGAGCCTGCTGAAAATCCCGCTGGATGCCTTCACCCTGCTCATCGGCTGTATCGCCCTTGGCCTGGCCGTAGACGATACCATTCACTTCATGCATAACTTCCAGCGCTATTACGCCCGCATGGGCAATGTCGAAAAAGCCGTGCGTGAAACCCTTCGCACCACCGGCAAGGCACTGCTGATTACCTCGCTGGTGTTGTCCTGTGCCTTCTTCATCAACATGCTCGGCACCATGTACAACCTGCAGGACTTTGGCCTGCTCACCGGCTTCTGCATCATTATTGCCTTTTTGGCCGACGTAACCCTGGCCCCGGCACTGATGACCTTGCTGGTAGGCTGGAAAGAGTCACAGGCCAGACAAACCCAAATCGTGGAGGAAAGCGCATGAAGCGTTTAACCAGCCTTATCCTGCTGACCAGCCTGGTCGCCCTGCCCCTATCCGCCAGTGCTGAGATGTCGGGCCGTGACATCATGCAAAAGGTTAAAGATCGGAATGATGGCAACAATGTCGTGATGGATATGACCATGATCCTGATCGATTCGAAGGGCAACCAGCGCGAGCGTGTGATCCGCTCCTTTCGGCGCGATGCCAAGGCCAATCCGAAAGACACCGAAAGCATCATGTTTTTCCTGGAGCCGGCTAACGTGAAAGACACCGGCTTTCTGACCTATGACTTCGATGATGGCAGCAAGGACGATGACCAGTGGCTATACCTGCCCGCGCTGAAGAAAGTGAAACGTATCGCTGCAGCTGACAAGAGCGGAAGCTTCATGGGTTCGGATTTCACCTATGCCGACATGAGCAGTCCTGATCTGGATGATTACGATTACACGGTCATGAAGGAAGTCGATATTGACGGCCACAAGGCCTGGCAAATCCTGTCCAAGCCCAGGACCGAGGCAGAAGTCGAACGGACCGGCTACACCCAATCTGTCCTCTTTGTGCGGCAGGACAATTACGTGGTGCTGCGTTCAGTCAACTGGGTCAAGCAGGGCAACCGCCAGAAGTACATGGAAGTAAAGAAACTGGAACAGATTGACGGTATCTGGACCCCTACCGAGCTCACCATGACCACCAAAAAGGGCAAGGAAACCGAGCATGCCAGCGTGCTGCGTATGAAGGACATCAAATACAACCAGCCAATGGATGATGACCTGTTCAGCCAGCGCCGTCTCGCAAACGGTTTATAAACCCGCTTAATCGCTCGCTGATGCGCCTTACTCTGGTCAGCCTGACCTGCCTTGCCCTGTTCTCTGCGCCCACCTGGGCCGATGACAGCATGGATGACGTACTGGGCGGTTTTGATGACCTCGAAAGCTATGACGATGTCACATCGAGCGAAGCTGAAGTTGACCCGCTGGCATGGGACTTCGGCGGCAGTCTCAGTGCCTCTGCCGCCTACAACCTGGAAAACCACGACTCCAGCACGGGCACGCACTACGACGGCCTGTCCCGTGCCCGTCTGCGCGTTAATCTCAGCCTGGATAAGCGCTTTAACGATCACTGGCGCGTCAGCCTGAACGGTTACGCCTGGCATGATTTTTCCTATGATATCAATGATGAATCGTATACAGATGAAGTTATTAATGAATATGAAAAACAGGCCGAAGTACAGGATGCCTATATCCAGGGCAAGCTCAGCGCGCACTGGGACCTGTGGCTGGGCCGCCAGGTTGCCGTCTGGGGGTTTGCCGATAATCTGCGCGTACTGGATATCCTGAACCCACTGGATAACCTGGAACCGGCTATTGCCGATATTGAAGACCTGCGTCGTCCCGTCGGCATGCTGCGCCTGAATCACTTTCGTGGCGACTGGACCTTCGGCCTCTACGCCATCCCGGAACAACGCTTCAGCCGCAACCCGCCCTTTGGCAGCGACTTCTACGCCATCAATGACCCCAGCGGCAATGCAGTGAAGTTTCGTGAGGAAAAGCCGGAAGACTTCGACGAGATCAACTACGCGATATCAGCCGTGGGCCGTTTCAGCGGCTGGGATGTCAGCCTGAATCTTGCACGCCTGTGGTACGACGAGCCCTATCTCGACCCCACGGCTTTTGATGTCAACGATCCAAACGCGAGCCAGGACAGCTTCAACCGGGCAGCCGTCCTGCGACACAGCCGCGTGAACATGGGGGGCTTCGGCCTGCAGTTCACCGAGGGCAGCTGGCTGTTCAAGCAGGAAGCCTCGGTTATCGACGGTCTG
>JBFKKS010000265.1:0-3278 GCA_041630955.1 Nevskiales bacterium | reverse complement strand
CAGATACTGGGCTGCCAGTTCGCGACTGTCCGGTATACGGTAGTAGGCCGGGTCATCGCCATGCATGTTCTTGTTCAGGCGCTTCATGATGGTCGAGAAGCTGGCGACATGCATGACCTCGGGAAAACCACGCCAGAAAGCCTCAAAGGCTTCCAGCTTTTCCAGGTAGGCCGGGTCGGCGACCGCGCCGGCTTCGCCCACATCCAGGTTAAAGCTCATGCCGTACAGACCGGCCATATGGTCAACTATGTAATCGTTATCCGTACGGAACTTGATGTCCTCGGCAAAGAACTCGGTAAAGCGATCGTTAGGCTCATTCAGCGGTATCGCAGCCAGGAATAAGACCGATACCAATAGCGTGCCCCATAGAACAGTCTTCTGGCGGCTGATCACGAAGTCGGCAATGCTGGTCATGCTGCCCGCCAGACGGCTTTTTGCAAGCGGTGCATGCATCGGAATGATCGCGACCATGGCGGGTAATATCGTCACGGAATAAACGAATGCCGCGGTGATGCCCAGAGCCGTGATATTGCCCAGGTCCTGCAGCGGTGGCGCGTCACTGAAATTCAGCGTCAGGAAGCCAATCACGGTTGTCAGGCTGGTGAGGAAAACCGGCACAAAGTTCAATCGAATCGACTCGACCAGCGCATCCTGCTTGCTGCGACCTTCGCGCATGGCAAAGAACATACTCACCAGGATGTGAATACTGTCGGCGATAGCCAGGGTCATGATAATGGTCGGCGCGGTGGCTGCCGGGGGTGACATGCCAATGCCGATGAAACCGGCTATGCCCAGGCCCGCGGTGGCGGATACCCCGATGATGACCAGCGTCGCAATGGTGGCACCGATGGAACGCAGTAGCAGCGCCATGGTGACCGTCATAAGCAGGTACACCAGTGGTATCAGCGACGTAATATCATCCTTGGAAGCCTCGGTGAATGCGTTATTGAGCATGTTCGCACCGGTCAGGTAGATGCGAATTTCGGGATGCTCGGCGAGTACTTCGTCACGCAGTGCCCGGGATGCGGCGACCACATCTGGGGTTTCGTTGATACTCACACCGGGAAGCTGGAAATTGACCGACACGCCGACCATGCGTGCGTCTCTGGAAACCAGTTGATCGACCAGCAGCGGCTCATTCAGCGCGATCTCCCGGGCGCGATCAAACGCTTCAGGCGGCAGTTCTGTAGCGTTCTCGATCAGTGGCGCGACCACGAGGTCGTCATCCACTGCCTCGGTATGCTGGTAGTTGGTGACGGAATCCACGCGGCTGGCATAGGGTAGCTGCCAGCCCGCCTCGGTGATTTTTTCTACCGCGGCCATGACCGGTGGGCTGAAGGCGTCGCCTTCCTTGGCCTCAATCGCAAAGAAAATGTTATCCAGCTTGCTGTAGATATTCTCGGTGGCATCAAAGGCCTGCAGCTGGGGATTGTCCGGTCCAAAAAAGATGCGGTAGCTGGTAGAAAAGGTCAGCAGTCGTGCACCACTGCCCAGTGCCACCGTGATGCCCAGCATGCCGAGCAGGACCAGCCATCGCCAGCGGATGACCCAGCGGGCATAAGACACAATGGCATTTTCAAATGCTTGCATAACGGTCTCCGGAGTTCGCTTTCTTTATTACTGGAGGATTACTGGAGGCGGTGAGTGGGCCGCATGGCTTCCAGAAACTGTGCCAAACCGAGCATGGCCTGTCTTAACATGCCGGCGTCCTGGGAGGCCTTGGCCATACCCATGCAGCCTTCAATACTGCCGACCACAAATGCAGCGCAGGCTTCGGGGTCGATTTCCTGTCGCACCTTGCCGGTCTGCTGGCCGCGACGCATGGCCTCGGCAATGCCATTACGCCATTCATCCAGTATTTTGTTGAGGCGCTGCTGGAAACCTTCATCAATGCCGGCCATTTCCTGGCAAAGGTTGTTCAGTGGGCAGCCCAGTGCGATCTCGTCATCACTGATCTCATTCATGCGGGTATGCAAAACATGCAATGCCGCATCGACCGGGTCGTCGGCATCAATGATCGGTCGCCAGCGATTTTCTACCCAGGGTTTGAGTACCTCATCAACCACGGCATAGCCGAGTTCGGTCTTGTTGCGAAAGTGGTGGTAGAGGGCGCCCTTGGTGACATGCGTGTCTTTCAGAATCGATTCCAGGCTGGCCGAACGGAAGCCAAAACGATGGATTTCAACAAAGGCGGATTCGAGCAGGCGTTGACGAGTGAGGTCAGGCTGGCGTTTGGCAGACATGGGCAGCGCTCTTTTGTTACATACCGACTAGTATGTATTTTGCAGGTTGAATGTCAAGCTTTGAGGGCTGTTTTGGCTGCCAAGCGTGGGTTGAAAACCGTTGTATTCCATCCCCCTCGCTTGGGGTACACTGACTCGCGAACTCTGGGGGGAGTGGATGCAAAAAAAAACAATTAGTCGAGACGCACGGATTGTCATCGTGGGAGCAGGGGCCGGTGGCATTTGTATGGCCTGGTATCTGAAGCTGGCCGGTTACCGGAATGTTCAGGTGCTGGAAAAGTCGCCCCGTCTGGGTGGCAAGTGCAGATCGGTCACCGTGCAGGGCCAATCCTTTGACCTGGGCGCCAACTACATCACCTCGGCCTACAAGCGGGTACGTGCACTGGCGAAGCACGTCGATGCCGACATGTACACCGAGAAGGCAGGGCATGTCATCGATGTGAAGACCGGCCATGTGCGGTCGATTTTGCGTGGCATCCTGAGTAGCAGCCGGGTGTCACTGTTTACGCTGATGCGCCAATCGCTGATTTACATCTGGAAACGCTGGCGGCTGCGTAAATTGCTCTCGCCCGCCCGTCCGGGCTTTGCCCACGTCAAGGATCATCCGGAGATACAGGGCAACTTCGAGCAATGGCTGCGCGGCAATGGCATGTATGCGCTGGTGCCGATGTTCGAGATTCCGCTCACCCTGATGGGCTACGGGAAACTGGACAAGATACCCACGGCCTACGCCCTCACCTATATGAGCCTGGGCACCTTCAAGGACCTGGGCATGTTCGCTGCGAATCTGCCACTGCGCTGCTGGCCAAGGCGTTTCACCAAGGGCTACGGGCGTTTGTTTGAGCGCCTGGCTGCTGAAGTGGATGTGCTGACCGGAGTCAACATTACTGCCATCGAGCGGGATGGTAAGGAAGTCAGGGTGGAGTACCAGCTTCTGGAACAGCAGCTGGAAGGCAATACAACAAGCCATGAAGAGGCGTTTTATGACTACCTGGTCCTGGCCTGTCCACAGGTGCCGAAGGTGTTGGATGCGCT
>JBFKKS010000264.1:0-3287 GCA_041630955.1 Nevskiales bacterium | reverse complement strand
TCCGGTTGCGCATGACGATAACGCAGTGCGTGCCGTTAATGCGGCCTACGAGATCGTGGGCGCCATTGCCGATTTGAACAAGCAACGGGTACGCGGGGGTGAACCGGAGCTGACGGTAAGACTCGGCGTGCATACCGGCCCGGCTGTGGTAAGTGAAATTGGTGACCCGGTGCATTCCAATGTGCAGGTGCTGGGCGATACCATCAATATCGCCTCACGGGTGCAGGAGCAGGCGCCGCACAATGCCGTAGCCATCACCCAGGCCACCCTGCGACTGGTACCCGGCCTGTTCATCACCGAACAAATGGGAGACCGCGAGCTCAAGGGCGTACACGATCCGATCAAGCTTCACCGTATCATCCAGCGCAGCGGCGTACGCAGTCGCCTGGAAGCAGCCGTGCACCTGACTCCCCTGGTAGGACGCGAGCCACAGCTGGGCAAGATACTGCAAGCCTGGCGCGATGCCACCACGGGGCATGGTTCGGCGATTATGCTGAATGGCGAACCCGGCATGGGCAAATCGCGGGTTCTGCATGCTTTCCACGAACGCATCGCCGACACCCCTCACACCTGGCTGGAATGCCGCTGCAGCCAGCTGGATCAGAGCACAGCCTTTCAGCCGGTCGTGGAACTCATGCGCCGCAGCCTGCGTCTGGCGGAGACCGATAATTCTGAGACCAAGCTGGAGCGTATGGAACATGCCATCACAAGTGTCGGTGGCGATTTACAAGCCTGGGTCCCGTTCATGGCGCCGCTGTTGGGTATAAGCGCGCCCAGGGGCTATTCGCCCCCTAACATGGGCGGAGACCTCAAGCGTCAGCGCACTGTCGAGGTTCTTGTGAAATGGCTGCTGGCACTGGCCAAGCGCCAGAGCCTGGTCGTATTGATTGAGGATGTGCATTGGAGTGACCACTCCACCATGGAACTGCTCGACCAACTGATCTGCGGGGCACCCAACAGTCACTTGTTATTCCTGATTAGCAGACGCCCCACCAAAGCACTCAAATTCAGCTGTGCCAATGATCTGGCCCAGCTCACGCTACCGCCCCTGAGCAATACCGAGATCTCCGTAATGGTAGATTCGCTCAGCCCGGCGCGTATGCCAAACGAGGTCAAGCAACTCATCTGCGATCGCTCCGCCGGGGTGCCACTTTTCGTGGAAGAACTGACCAAGGCAGTACTTGAGTCCGAGGTGCTGGAACGCCACGAAGGCAGTTATCGCCTGAAGGCAGAGCCGGAAACACTGGCAACCGCAATACCCTCGTCCCTGCAGGACTTGCTCATGGCGCGACTGGATATGTTAGGGCCTGCCAAGCAGTTGGCTCAGCTAGGTGCGGTAATCGGCAGGGAGTTTCACTACAAACTCATCGCTGCACTCAGCGGGCAGTCAGAGGAGGCTCTCCAGAAAGACCTGCAAAAACTGATTCACGCAGAACTAATCTACCAGCGTGGCAACCCACCGGATGCGGTATACCTGTTCAAGCATGCACTGGTTCACGATACCGCGTACCAGGCCCTGCTGCGCAGCAGCCGTCGTGCTCTGCATGGCCGTATCGCCGAGGTCCAGAGTCGTTTACTCAAGCAGCACATCATCAATGATCCCGGCCAGGTAGCCTGGCACTACGAAAAGGCGGGCCAAATAGAAGACGCAGCCAAGTACTACAAGCAAGCCACTACGCTGGCCGAAAACCGCTCTGCCATCAAGGAGGCCTACGAGATATCACGTCACGCCATTGACCTGCTGGTTGACCTGCCGCATACCAGCAAGCATCAGCAACAACGTCTGGAAATCATGGTTTCACTGGGGCGCGGCATCATCGCGCTCAAGGGTTATGCCCATCGTGAAGCCGGCGAGGTAACCCGTATGGGTGTCGAGCTGGCCAACAAGATTGGCCATCCCATGTACGAATCCCTTTCAATGACCGGCCTATGCGTTCACCACCTGTACCGGGGTGAATTTCAATCCTGCGAAGGGATGGCGCGCCGTCTGGTTGAGAACAGCGCCAAATATGAAATGCCCTTTTTCAATGTGATAGGGCAGTATCACCTGGGCTGTTCCAGGCTGTATCAGGGTCAGTTCACGGAAGCCCTGAATTACTTCGACAAAACATTACAGTTGTTCACACCGGCCCTGGCCCGTGCCAGCCTGCAGATGGTTTCACAGGATTTAAGCGTCAATGCGATGGCGCTGAAAGTATGGCCAGCGTGGTTACAGGGTGACACAGCCGAAGCGATCCGTATGGACGCGGAAGCCACCGCATTGGCGAGAGAGCTGGAATCGCCCATCACGTTGTGCCATGTGCTGTGCCAGACGGCACGCTTGAACCAGATGCAAGGTAACTACGATGCCATGCTGGCCAACTCCCAGGAAGCACTGAACGTGGCCGGCCGCTACAGCATTGCCGTATGGCGGGAGGTTGCCCGAATCAGCTGCGGCGCTGCACTTTGTGGTCTGGGCGAACCGAAGCAAGGTTTGCCAGAAATGCGCGCCGGGATCGAATCGATAACGGCCATGGGCACGCGTGGTCTGTGTCCGTTCTACCTGGGCGTATACGCCGAAGCCACGCTGCAGCTCGGCAAATTGAGCGCCTGCGAACGCGCCCTGGATGATGCATTACTGCTGGCCAACGCAACCGGGGGGCATGTATGGACCGCCGAACTCCTCAGAATCAAGGGAGACTGGCTGATCCAGACAGGTGGCACCCGGGAGGATGCCATGCAATTCTGGCAGCAGGCACAAACCGTGGCGCGGCAACAGCAGGCGGCTGCCCTGGAGCAGCGCATTGCCACCCGTATACGCCGTATCGATTTTTCTCCCAATCAAGCGGCCCGGCTGGTGACAAAAAAAGGCACGCGACCGCGGCCCTAGCCCCTGCTGCAGCTTTGCCTGCCTTAATGGTCAGGGCAGTGGCAGGAACACGGCCGTTGCCGCCGACTGCACCACGTTGGTAATCCTGCGGTTGGATTTGTCCTCGGCCATATGCGCCATGAGATCCTGGATGCCAATCAGCTTGCCAAACAGGCGCTCAAAGCTCAGATTGGTCGGCTCATCTGGCAGGCTGTTAACAAGGATCAAAGGGTTACCCTCACCATCCTCACGCGCCTGCAAACGCCACATCAACACCTCAATATTCCGGGCACTGTTATACAGGGCCTGGGCGTCGAGGCTGTCGAACAGGAAGTACTCTCCCTGGTAGCCATAACTGCGCCGCAGCATACCGATCAGACCGGTCATGACGGCAAATACGCGATCACCCTCAAAGTCTGGATCCAGGGCCAGCTCCATG
>JBFKKS010000263.1:0-3342 GCA_041630955.1 Nevskiales bacterium | reverse complement strand
CAACACAAGCCGGGACTGGTCGTTCATACGGCTGGCTGGCCATTGGACAATGCGAATCCCGGCGGCTCCTTCCTGTATCACCTGGAGGATAATAAGGTCGCGGTTGGGCTGATCGTCGATCTGTCGTATACCAATCCTCATCTGTCACCATTTGATGAGTTTCAACGATTCAAGCATCACCCGAAGATTGCGCAGTATCTTGAGGGGGGCACACGCCTGTCGTATGGCGCACGTGCGATTTGCAAAGGTGGGTATAACTCACTACCCAAGATGGTCTTTCCAGGCGGCGCGCTGATTGGTTGCGACGCAGGGACACTCAACTTCGCGAAGATCAAGGGTAGTCATACCGCCATGAAATCCGGCATGCTCGCGGCCGAGGCCTTGGCTGAAACGTTTGCCGGCGGTGGTCAGGGGGCGGATGAGCTGACTGCGTACCCAGAGAAGTTCAAGGCTAGCTGGTTACACGAGGAACTGTTCAAGAGCCGTAATTTTGGTGCAGCCTTGCACAAGTACGGCGCTGTCGTAGGTGGTGGCCTGAACTTTATCGAGCAGAATATTTTTGGTGGCAAGGCGCCATGGAACTTCCGCGATCTGACACCGGATTATGCAACACTACGTCCGGCAGCTGATTCCCCCAAAATCGATTACCCCAAGCCGGATGGCAAGCTGAGTTTCGACAAGTTATCTTCAGTTTTTCTATCCAGCACCAGTCACGATGAGGATCAACCCTCGCATCTGCAATTGGCAGATCCCAGCATACCGATAGCCAAAAACCTGCCTGAGTTTGACGAGCCCGCGCAGCGTTACTGTCCAGCTGGCGTGTATGAGGTCGTGGATGACGGGGGCGGGAAACGTTTCCAGATTAATGCCGCAAACTGTGTGCATTGTAAAACTTGCGATATCAAGGATCCGGCCCAGAACATCAACTGGGTGGCGCCCGAAGGCGGTGGGGGCCCGGTTTATTCTGCGATGTAACTTTTTTGGTTTAGGTTTTATTAGTTGTCTTTATTAAAGAGAATTGAATATGAAAATATTGGTAAGTGTAAAACGCGTGGTCGATTATGACGTACGCATCCAGGTTAAGAGTGACGGCTCGGGTGTAAACCTCGATGGCGTCAAGATGAGCATGAATCCATTCTGTGAAATCGCCATGGAAGAGGCCATGCGCCTTAAAGAAGCCGGAAAGGCAACCGAGGTAGTGGCAGTAACTATTGGCGGGGCCAAGTGTGAAGAGCAGCTACGTTCCGCGCTGGCATTCGGGGCTGACCGGGCTATTCACGTCAAAACCGACGATGAGATCCAGCCGTTAACCGCTGCCCGTATTCTGGCCGCCGTTTCCAAGAAAGAAGAGCCGGGTCTATTCCTGATGGGCAAACAGGCTATTGATGATGACAATAACCAGACCGGGCAAATGACCGCCGCTTTACTTAATCAGCCCCAGGCTACGTTTGCCGGAAAGCTATCGGTAGAAGGCGACAAGGCAACCGTGGTCAGGGAAGTGGATGCCGGCCTAGAGACCATTGAAGTGGATTTACCCGCGGTTGTCACCACTGACCTACGCCTGAATGAGCCACGTTACCTCAAATTACCAGACATCATGAAGGCCAAGCGTAAACCGGTTGAAACCATCAGCATGGACGATCTGGGTGTAGAAGCCGCACCGGGTATAAAAATTACCAAAACCAGTAAACCGGCTGCCCGTGCCGCCGGCGTTAAGGTCAAGACGGTGGATGAATTGGTAGGGATGCTCAAAGAGAAGGGGTTGGTCTAATGTCTAAGATACTGATTGTTGCTGAGCATGCTGGTGGTGTGCTGAATTCCAGTACTGCACGTGCCGTGAACTGTGCCGTAGAGATTGGCGGCGATGTGGATGTGGTGATACTCGCTGATGCTGCCGGACCTGTTGCTGAGGCAGCGGCGAAGATTGACGGTGTCAGTAAAGTGCTTACTGTTGAACGCGCAGAGAATGCTGCACCGGTAGCCGCCATACTTGCACCTCAGGTTGCCAAGCTGGCGCAGGATGGTGGCTATAGCCACGTGTTGTCTCCGAATACGACCTTTGGCAAGGATCTATCACCCCGAATTGCTGCCTTGCTCGGCGTACCCCAGGTGACCGATATCATGGCCGTTCATGGGCCGCATAGCTTTGATCGCCCGATTTATGCAGGTAACGCCGTGATCAGCGTAGAAGCCTCCCCGGACCTGACCCTGGTTGGCACCGTTCGCTGTGCTTCCTACAAGGCTGCAGGAGAGGGCGGTAGCGCAGCGGTAGAGGCAGCATCGGCCGATGCGGAACTGCCAACGCATACTCGCTATATCGAGCTGAAAGAAGAGGGTGGTGACCGGCCAGACCTGCAGTCTGCCCCGAAAGTGGTTTCGGGTGGTCGTGGTGTTGGGTCGGAAGAGAACTTCAAAATCATCTACGATTTTGCTGACAAGATCGGTGCGGGTGTCGGCGCCTCCCGCGCAGCCGTGGATTCCGGTTATGTACCGAATGACCTGCAGGTGGGCCAGACGGGCAAGATCATCGCTCCTGAGCTATACATCGCTGTCGGTATTTCTGGCGCTATTCAGCATCTGGCTGGTATCAAGGATGCCGGCTGCATTGTTGCCATCAACAGCGACGAGGATGCCCCGATCTTTGAGATTGCTGATATCGGCCTGGTGGGTGATCTCTTCCAGATCCTGCCGGAGTTGCAGAGCAAGCTGTAACATCGATCAACATAGCCGGTCTGCTTCTACGATGGGGGTGGCCGGCTATTTTTTTGAGCGAGTTATGTGAACCAATCGCCTGAACAGGGGATACGTAGTGAGTTACCGCAGTATATTTCGAGCCGACGCCTTTGCCGGCCAGACCATCCTTATCACTGGAGGGGGCAGTGGTATTGGGCGTTGTACCGCACATGAACTGGCGTCACTGGGTGCCCACGTTGTTCTAATTGGTCGCACCCAGGCGAAGCTGGACAGCGTTGCCGGGGAAATTGCTGAGGATGGCGGTGAAGCATCTACCTGGAGTATGGATATTCGGGATGAGGAGGCTGTGAAACAAACCGTTGGCGAGATCGTTGCGGCCAGGGGGCAAATCCACGGGCTGTTTAACAATGCAGGTGGGCAGTTCCCATCACCGCTTGCGAATATGTCCATGAAGGGTTTTGAAACTGTTGTGAGGAACAACCTGACCGGCGGCTTTGTTGTTGCGCGTGAGGTTTACAACCAGAGCATGCAGAAACATGGTGGTGCCATCGTGAATATGTCATGTGACATGTGGGGCGGTTTCCCGTTCATGGGGCATACCGGCGCCGCGCGTGCCGGCATGGTCAACCTGAGCCAGACCATGGCGGT
>JBFKKS010000262.1:0-3343 GCA_041630955.1 Nevskiales bacterium | reverse complement strand
GAATTCCGAACCATTAGACGATTTCGGTGGCGGACACCCCGACCCCAACCTGGTATACGCCAAGGAACTCGTGGCCATCATGATGACCGATGATGGACCCGACTTTGGGGCAGCATCGGATGGTGACGGCGACCGCAACATGATTCTTGGCCGGCAATGCTTTGTTTCCCCCGGTGACAGCCTGGCTGTACTGGCAGCCAATGCGGAGCGCTTTCCCGGATATGCAGCAGGTTTACCCGGAGTCGCACGCTCAATGCCCACCTCGAGAGCGGTTGATGCCGTTGCGCGGGAACAGGGTATTCCCTGCTACGAGACACCCACCGGCTGGCGCTTCTTCTGTAATCTGCTGGAGGATAACCGCATCGGTTTCTGTGGCGAAGAAAGCTTTGGAACTTCATCACATCATACGCGTGAGAAAGATGGGCTATGGGCGGTACTCGCCTGGCTTAATTTGCTGGCAGTCAGAAAAACCTCGGTCAGCGAAATCATGCAATCCCACTGGCTTCAATTTGGCCGTCATTACTATCAGAGACACGACTACGAGAACCTCGATGCTGACGAGGCCAATTCACTGATTGCGAATCTGAAGGAAAAGCTCACCGGTTTGGCGGGCCAGACACTGGACAATCAGGTCATAACGCAGGCCGATGAGTTTGCCTATGACGACCCGGTCGATGGTAGCCACAGCGCGGGCCAGGGCCTGCGAATCATCATGGGCGAGGATGCCCGTATCGTGATGCGACTTTCTGGTACCGGCACTGCGGGTGCCACCCTGCGCGTATACCTTGAACGCTTTAGTCGCGAAAACCTGAATATGAAGCCCGAAGATGCCCTGGCCGGCCTGGCCGCCGCGTCACGTCAACTGCTGCAATTGAACCGCAAAGGGCCCGACCTGGTCACCTAGGCGCCCTGCATAATTCAGCAATGCTCAGAAAGACTGCCTGCGCAGGCCCATGTCCTGCATGATCAGTGTTGCCATCTCTTCGATTGAGCGGTGGGTCGAATCAACATAGCCAATGTTATTGCTTTTGAATAACTGCTCGGCCTGACGAATTTCATAATTGGTCTGCGCCAGCGAAGCGTATTTGCTTCCG
Organism: Nevskiales bacterium; assembly: GCA_041630955.1. Lineage (GTDB taxonomy): Bacteria > Pseudomonadota > Gammaproteobacteria > Nevskiales > CAJXLF01 > JBFKKS01. Next base: position 2,249 of record JBFKKS010000262.1, on the reverse strand, counting down.
GGCCGTCTCTCCTTGCGTACCTGGTGCAGTCGTTCCGGTTCACTGATCAAGCCGTAGAGCTTGCCTCGGTGGGCCTGCAATACCTTTGGTAGCCGGCTGTTTTCCAGGTCTTCCTCGGTCAACGGATAGTTCGCAGCGAACAGACCATGCTGCATGGCAAGGTAGATGCAGGTAGGGGTTTTGCCGCAACGTGACGGCGCGATCAGGATTACGTCGGCCTTGTCATATTCGCGCGTAGAGGCGCCATCATCGTGCTGCAGGGAAAAATGCATCGCATCAATACGTGACCGATAAGCCTCGCTGTCGGCCACACCATGCGCAGCCCCTTCTACATGGGTAGACTTCTGCTGAATCTCGTTTTCGATGAGTCCGATAAAGGTGTCAAAGAGATCCAGAAACAGGCCATCGGACTGACGTAATATGGCGCGAATCTCGTCATTCACCGTTGTGCTAAATATAATGGGTCGCTTACCGCTTTCACGGGCTGCCATGTTTATGTACTCGACCGTGGCCGTGGCCTTGTCAACCGAGTTGATAAAAGGCAGTGTCATCTGCTTGAAATCTGCCAGGTTGAATTGGGTAAGCAGAGAATGACCAAGGTTTTCGGCCGTGATGCCTGTACGGTCGGAAAGATAGAAGACGGTGCGTTTTTCGTCTTGCGACATGTGGATGCCTGTCGTTGAGATGGCGCACAGTGTAACAACCCGAAGACAACCGGCCTATGGGCCAGTATCACCACAGGGGATATTAGTGAGCAAGAACGTTATCTGGTTCAACCAGTTAGGCATGAACGACGTCGAAAGGGTAGGCGGTAAAAACGCCTCTCTCGGCGAAATGATCAGCAACCTGGCTGGTGCAGGCGTCAGCGTACCTAATGGCTTCGCCACCACCGCCGACGCCTTCTGGGAATTCCTCAAGCATGAGAATCTCGCCGAACGTATCAATGCAGCCCTTGCTGAACTGGATATCGAGGATGTGCAGGCACTGGCAAAAACCGGCGCGCAGATACGCCAATGGGTCGTTGAAGCCCCCTTCCCCGCCGATCTGGAAGCAGAAATCATTGACGGCTACAAGCAGCTGGTTGCGGAGTCCGGCGCGGAAATCTCTGTTGCGGTGCGTTCTTCGGCCACAGCCGAGGATTTACCAGACGCTTCTTTTGCGGGACAGCAGGAGACCTTCCTCAACGTGGAAGGGCTAGACAATGTACTGCTTGCCATCAAGGATGTATTCGCCTCGTTGTTCAATGATCGCGCCATTTCCTATCGCGAGCACCACGGTTTTGAACACAGCCAGGTGGCCTTGTCTGCCGGCGTTCAGCGCATGGTTCGCTCCGACAAGGGCGCATCGGGCGTCATGTTCACTATCGATACCGAATCCGGGTTCAAGGATGTGGTGTTCATCACCGCTGCATACGGTCTGGGTGAGGGTGTCGTGCAGGGGGCTGTCAACCCGGATGAATTCTATGTGTTCAAACCCAACCTGGAGGCCAGCAAACCGGCCATCCTGCGCCGTAACGTGGGTGCCAAGGCAACGCAGATGGTTTACACCGGCGACAAGACACTCGGCAAAACAGTGCACTTTGTGGATGTGCCAGAAGAACAGCGGATTCGTTTCTGCCTGACCGACGAAGATGTGGAAGCCCTGGCACGACAGGCGGTCATCATAGAAAAGCACTATGGCCGCCCGATGGATATCGAATGGGGCAAGGATGGAGTAGACGGCAAGTTATACATCCTTCAAGCCCGCCCTGAGACGGTCAAATCGCGCTCCTCTGCCAATACCCTGCAACGCTACAAGCTGAACGGCACCAGTAACGTACTCACCGAGGGCCGCTCAATCGGCCAGAAAATCGGTGCCGGACCTGTGCGAGTGCTGGATGACATCAGCCAAATGAACAAGGTTCAGGAGGGCGACGTGCTCGTTACAGACATGACCGACCCGGATTGGGAACCGATCATGAAACGCGCAAGCGCCATCGTCACTAATCGCGGTGGACGCACCTGCCATGCGGCCATCATCGCACGTGAACTGGGTATTCCCGCCGTCGTCGGCTGCGGTGACGCAACCGAGCACCTTAGTGATGGTCAGCAGGTCACTGTGTCCTGTGCCGAGGGCGACACCGGTTTCATTTACGAGGGCAATATCAGCTTCCAGGTTGACGAGGTCGAACTGGACAGAATGCCGACGGTGCCGCTAAACATCATGATGAACGTCGGCAACCCGGACCGCGCCTTCGACTTCGCCAGCAT
>JBFKKS010000261.1:0-3400 GCA_041630955.1 Nevskiales bacterium | reverse complement strand
TCGTTTGCAATCCCGATAAACGTTGCTATGCATACGGTTGCACAATTGCGTGAGCAGGGCTATGTCAGTCGGGGATGGCTGGGTGTGGTGGTTCAAGAGGTTACCCGAGAACTTGCTGAATCATTCGGGCTGTCTCGCCCCGAGGGTGCGCTGGTAGTACGAGTCGTGCCTGCCAGCCCGGCAGAGGAGGCAGGCATTAAGGTAGGCGACGTCATACTTAAGTTCAATGACGCTGTTGTAGACCGTTCTGCCAGTCTTCCGCTGCTTGTAGGCAAGGCAAAGCCCGGGGAAAAAGCCACGGTTTTAGTGCTGCGAGATGGAAAGGAAATCAAACTTAAATTAAAGGCGGGCGAGCTAGCCAAGCAGGCGCACATCTTGGAAGGCAACATTAAAAAAGCGCAGACAGGCAAAACCAGCCTGGGAATCAAGTTCAAGAACCTCAGTGAAAAGCAGCGTGAACGGGCGGGTCTGGAAGAGGGCGGTGTAATCATCACATCTGTAGAATCCGGGCCGGCCGTTAATGCAGGGATACGTGAGGGAGATGTCCTGCTGCGTTGGGGGCCTGAAATCATACTTAATGCCAGCCATCTAACCGAGCTGATCGAAGACGTTTCAGCTGGAGAGACGATCCCCATTCTGGTCCAGCGGGGCGGCGACCAGCGTTTCCTGGCCCTGCAGTACGAAGACTAGTGCCCGCACTGGTCTTATATGGGCGCCATGCCTGTCACCTCTGTGAGGTCATGGTAAACGAGTTATACGTATATCTGGAATCCGGAAATCTGGAACTCAGTATTGTCGATGTTGACGAGAAGCAGGCCTGGAGAGAGGCCTATGGTCATTCGGTACCGGTACTGGCCACACCGGATGGCCAGGTTCTTTGTGAATACCATCTGGACGAGCCACGATTAAAAGCGTGGCTAGAGCAAAACGGATAACACTGTACAAGATGTGTTGATGGGGTACATAACCGTTATACTGCGCGTCGTTTGTCCCTTCCCACATTCCGGATTGTCGCTTTTACAAGCAGGCGACTCGAATAACTAGTATGCAGTCGCGAATTCGCAACTTTTCCATTATTGCCCACATTGACCACGGTAAATCGACTCTAGCGGACCGGTTTATACAACTCTGTGGTGGCCTGACTCAGCGTGAAATGGCTGAACAGGTGCTTGACTCGATGGATATCGAACGTGAACGTGGTATTACCATCAAGGCTCAGGCGGTAAGTCTCAAATACAGGGCGCGGGACGGGCTGGATTACCAGCTTAACTTCATCGACACCCCGGGCCATGTGGATTTTTCATACGAGGTGTCACGCTCACTGGCTGCTTGTGAGGGTGCGCTATTGGTCGTGGACGCCTCGCAGGGTGTCGAGGCACAAAGTGTCGCCAATTGCTACACGGCTCTTGAGCAGAATCTTGAAGTACTTCCTGTACTGAACAAGATTGATCTGCCAGCCGCTGATCCTGAGCGTGTACGCAGCGAAATAGAAGACGTTATCGGTATTGATGCTAGTGAGGCACTGGTGACGAGTGCCAAGACCGGTCTTGGGGTCGATGAGTTGCTCGAAGCACTTGTCGCTCGCATACCGCCACCCACGGGAAATCCCGATGGGCGTTTACAAGCACTGATTATAGACTCGTGGTTTGATCCATACTTGGGTGTTGTGTCGCTGGTGCGCGTAGTTCATGGGCGCATCAGTAAAAGACAGAAAATCAAGGTGATGTCGACTAATACCGTTCACGAAATCGACGCAGTAGGGATATTTACCCCGAAACGTGTTGAAACGGACTGTCTGGAAACCGGGGCAACGGGTTTTGTGATTGCCGGGATCAAGGAGATTGATGGTGCCCCTGTCGGCGATACCCTGACTGATGCAGCCAAACCCTGTGATTCGCCGCTGCCCGGTTTCAAGCAAGTTCAGCCGCGAGTATTCGCCGGCATGTTCCCAATCGCATCCGATGACTACGAAGACTTTCGTGAAGCACTCAAGAAGTTGCGCCTTAATGATTCTGCCTTACAGTTCGAGCCGGAGACATCCACGGCTCTAGGTTTCGGATTCAGGTGTGGCTTCCTTGGCATGCTGCACATGGAGATCATCCAGGAGCGGCTGGAGCGCGAGTACGGTATGGACCTGATCACGACGGCCCCAACCGTTGTGTATCAGGTGCTTAAGACGGATGGAGAGGTCGTTAGTATCGACAACCCTTCTGATTTACCGGAGCCGAATCTGGTGGAGGAAATCCGTGAGCCCCTTATCCGCGCGAATATTCTTCTACCGCAGGAGTATGTGGGCGCGGTGATGCAATTATGTATGGAAAAACGGGGCAGTCAGCGCAATATGACCTACCACGGCAAGCAGGTAGCCCTGCAGTTTGATTTGCCACTGGCCGAGGTTGTGCTCGACTTCTTCGATCGGCTTAAATCAGTGAGTCGTGGGTATGCTTCCTTTGACTATGAGATTGATCGTTTCGTGGAGGCGGACCTGGTCAAACTGGACGTGATGATTAACGGCGATCGGGTGGATGCACTGGCGCTGATTGTGCATCGCGATCATGCTTTTAGCCGGGGTAGGGATCTGACTGAACGCCTGCGTGAACTGATACCGAGGCAAATGTTTGATGTGGCTATTCAGGCCAGTATAGGGAATCGTATTATTGCCAGAACAACAGTCAAGGCCTTAAGGAAGAATGTGACTGCCAAGTGTTATGGTGGCGATATCAGTCGTAAACGAAAGCTGTTGGAGAAGCAGAAGGCGGGTAAAAAACGCATGAAGAACCTGGGGAACGTTGAAGTGCCACAAGAAGCATTTTTGGCTGTATTGGGCGTGGAAAAGAAGCCATGAACGATCTGCACTTTGATTTCGAAGCTGCATTGGTCCTGTTTACTGTACTGACGGGTCTCATCTGGCTGTTGGACAGAATCTTTTTAGCATCCAAACGCAAGCTCGCGGCGGGCCAGGCTCAGGTGAAGGAGCCGGCATGGGTCGAGTTCTCCAAATCGTTTTTTCCTATTGTCCTGGCCGTATTGTGTCTACGCTCCTTTGTTGTAGAGCCATTCCGGATTCCATCCGGCTCAATGTTGCCGACGTTGCACTCCGGCGATTTCATTCTGGTCAATAAGTACAATTACGGTATCCGTTTGCCGGTCCTGCATAAGACGCTGATCAAAAACGGCTCACCTGAGCGTGGTGATGTGGCTGTTTTTCGTTTTCCACCAGACCCTTCCAAGGACTTTATAAAGCGAATTGTAGGTTTGCCTGGGGATGTCGTGAGTTACAGGGACAAGGTCCTGTATATCAACGGGGTGCCGGCAGAACTACAACCGAAAGGGTATTACGATGAACCACGGGTGCCATCAATGAGTCAGGCACTGCGACTTTCAGAAAACCTGAGCGGAC
>JBFKKS010000260.1:0-3430 GCA_041630955.1 Nevskiales bacterium | reverse complement strand
TCGCTTGGTCGCGTCATCATCAACCCGGGTGGCAGCGAAATGGTCAATAGCGCCGCCACCCTGAATATCAACCCGCAAAGCTCAGAGGTATCGGGCTCGGCGACCAGCGGGCGCTTCTGCTACCAGGACAACAGCTACACGGTTTACTTCGTGGCCCAGTTCGACAGGCCAATGGTCGAACACGGCACATGGGACAAGTTCAGCGTCAACCAGGGGGCACAGACAAGCTCTGATATCGGCGCATTGCCGCTCAACGCACAGCCTATTCCGGGCGGTCCTTCAAGCCTGCCGGGGGACCCCAGCGGTTCTGCCCAGGCCGGTGGCTGGGTCGGTTTCGATATATCGGATAACCCGGTCGTGCAGGTCAGGATCGGCATATCGTTTGTCAGCGTGGATAACGCGCGACTGAATCTGCAGGCAGAAAATCCAGCCTGGCGTTTTGATGCCATCAAGGCGGCGGCAGCCGATCGCTGGGAACAGGCGCTGTCGCGTATCACGGTTTCTGACGAGAACCCGCGCCTGCAGCGGATGTTCTACACCGCGCTGTATCACTCGATGATTTCGCCCAATATCTACAGCGATGTGAACGGTGAATACCTAGGCATGGATGGGGCCGTTCACCAGGCACAGGGTCATACGGTGTATAGCTCATTCTCGGGATGGGATACCTACCGCAGCCAGATGCCGCTGCTGGCCATCCTCGAGCCCAGGCGCACAGCAGACATGCTGCGTTCGGTGCTGCTTAACGCCGAGCACAGTGGCTCGTTACCCAAGTGGTCTTACGCCAATCAGCATACCGATGTCATGGTGGGCGACCCGGTCGCCATTATCCTGGCCAGTGCCCATGCCTTTGGTGTGAAGGACTTTGATACTGACTTTGCGCTGCAGGCCATGGTCAAGGGCGCCAGCCAGCCCGCCGGGCCGGATCAGTATTTGCTGCCGGGTAACGCCGGTTATATCCAGCGGCCCGGACTGGTGGAATACCAGCAGCTGGGTTATATCCCGTACGAGGAAAATGCCCCCAGCGGGGCTTCCGGGCTGGTGCACAGAGGGCTGGTCTGGGGTACCTCATCCACCACCCTTGAGTACGCGGTCGCCGACTTTGCCATCGACCAGTTTGCCCGCCGGCTGGGCCAGCAAGCCCAAACCGCAGACATGCATGCCCGTTCAGCCTACTGGCGCAACCTGTTTAATCCGACTTCCCTGCATATCGAACCGAGACTGGCATCGGGCCTGTTTATGCCCGGCACCGACCCGGCCAGTGGCCTGGGTTTCACCGAAGGCAGTGGTGCGCAGTACAGCTGGTATGTGCCCCATGATATGGCCGGCCTGATTGATGCCATGGGTGGCACGCAAGCGGTGGAGTCTCGACTGGACACATTCTTTGAGGAGCTCAATGCCGGGCCGGAGTCGATCCATGCCTTCCTCGGCAATGAACCCTCCCTGTATACCCCGTGGATCTATGCCTGGCTTGGCAAACCAGCCAAGACCGGCCCGATCGTCAAGGCGGCGCTGGACAGCCTCTACGATGACGCGGCCACCGGCATGCCGGGCAATGATGACCTCGGCGCCATGTCGTCATGGTGGGTGATGGCCGCGCTGGGCCTGATGCCGTCGGTACCCGGCACCGACATCCTGTTGCTCAACGAACCGCTGTTTGCCAGAGCCAGCATCCAGCTGGATGAAGCGTCACTGTTGATCACGCGTGACCCGGGCGGCGATTACGTACAGCTACTGCGGGTGGACGGCAGTGCACACAAGCGTGCGTGGCTGCACTTTGCCGAGATTGCCGACGGTGCCCGGTTGCATTACCAGCTGGGGGATAACCCCGGACAATGGGGTACGGAACCCGCCACGTTACCGCCGTCCTTTCCCATCGACTGAGCCTGAGCCAAGCCATGAAAAAAGCCCCGTTGACCGGGGCTTTTTTGTATACAGAGGACTTACTTCCTGACAAAGATGGGAATGTCCTCAATCGTGACAGGAATCGATGCCGTCGTACCACCGCTGAAGACCGCACCGGTGGCAATGAACTCGCCGTTATTGCCAACGCGTACCTGTTTCCAGTCGGCCCCCTTGGGGAAATAAACCGACTGCTCGGTGGCGCCTTCGCTGATCACCGGTGCAACCAGGATGTCCTTGCCCAGCAGCCACTGGTACTCGGCCGCAATCGCCTCGGGGGAAGTATCCATCAGCACCAGCGGTCGAACCGGCCCGACGGTGCCGTTGTCGGCGGCCTGCGCGGCCATCGGTACCACCACCTCATTCACCAGCCGGGACTTCAGGCGGGCATAACGGCGGAAGATACCAATCGTGTCGTACTGCGACTCCAGGCCTTCTTCCTCGGCATAGGTCCACGGGTACACGCTGCCGTTGGTGGTGGAATTGTGAATACGCATTACCGCGGTCAAGGCAGCAGCCTGCGACCAGCGAATAAACAGTTCCTCGGTGGTACGCGGCGTGACCAGATCCAGGTAGCCGCCAATATCCGTCGTGAAGGCGTAGCAGCCAGACAGCGACAGGTTCAGCATGGCCGGAATAATCGAAGCCAGCCCGTGACCCACATCCCAAGTAGTCGACTCATCGCCGGGGAACACGCCCGGTGTCTGGGCGCAGGCGCCGGTCATGCCGGCACGACCATAGAAGTAGATCTCCACGCCCGGGTGTGCGGCCTCATAGGCATCGGCCGCCAGTCGCGCCGTGCGGTGATAGGCACGCGCGTACTCATTGTGCGCCACGATGATGGGATCACCGCTGGCAAAGCTCATTTCCTCGGTGGTGAGCTCGCCGAAATCATGCATGAAGGCGTAGATGCCCATATCCCACATGCGGGTCAGCTCCTGCAGCCAGAATGGCAGCACATCGGGATGCGTGAAGTCGATGATGTTACTGATGCCCTGGCGATTGGTAACTACCGGGTGATCACCGCCCACCTCGGCATTCTGCACATACAGGCCGGCATCGCGTGCGGTATAAAACGCCTGCTGGGAGGCCAGCGGCACACCGGCCGATCCCTCGCACTCATCCGCCACATCACCCGGACAACCAGGGTCGGTGTGGAACATGTTCCAGTAACCCGCCAGTTCAAAGTTCTTTTGCTTCAGGTAGTCCAGAAAGTCCTCGCCCTTGGCATTGGTGCACTGTTCAAACTTGACCGGGTCGGCGTCATAACTGGCCGCGTCGGTGGGCACCACTTCACAGATTTCTTCCAGCGTGGCCGTCTGGCAATCGGGATGGCCCAGCGGCATGGTCTGCCAGCCTTCCACGCCGATGATGCGAAATGGCAGATCGTACTCGGCAGACTTGGCAATGAAGGACTCGACCTCGCAGCGGGCGCGTTGACCACCCCAGTAACCCTGCCCATTGGGTGCGGCTTCGCCTTCACCCTGGTTCAGCGTCTGCAACCAGGGCTCGTAGGCAAACGCGGGTG
>JBFKKS010000259.1:0-3483 GCA_041630955.1 Nevskiales bacterium | reverse complement strand
GCCTGGCGGGCGTGGAAGCGATCGCCGCCGAAGGCTTTGAGCGTATTCACCGCACCAACCTGATCGGCATGGGTGTCATGCCACTCGAATTTGAAGCCGGCACCAACCGTAAGACGCTGGGACTGGATGGCACCGAAACCTACGATGTGGTCGGCGAACCCTCGCCACGCGGCACCCTGACACTGGTGGTTCATCGTGCCAGCGGTGAAACCGTGGAGGTGCCGATGATCTGCCGTCTGGATACTGCCGAAGAGGTATCGGTGTACAAGGCCGGTGGCATTCTGCAGAAGTTCGCGAACGAGTTCCTGGCGGCCGAGGCGGCTGCCTGAAACCCAGCCCGGCTGTGAAGTATCTGTCGGCCCTGCTGGGCACGCTCGTGATCGCTGCCGCGACCTGTGTGTTGGCGTGGTTGGTCGATGACGGCCAGCAAATCGGCTTTGGATTGCCCCTGCTGGTGGGCCTGGCGCTGCTGGCCTACGGCATCCAGTGGCTGGCCTTTATTCCGGCCTACCTACGCCAGACGGAGCATTTCTACGACCTGACCGGGTCCTTGACCTATGCCGCTTTAATCCTGCTGGCCCTGTGGGCAGGCACGGGGCATGACCGCGCCATGTTGCTGGGCTTGCTGGTGCTGATCTGGTGCGCCCGGCTTGGCAGCTTCCTGTTCCGACGCGTGCGACGCGATGGCAAGGATGGTCGGTTTGATGATATCAAGCCGGACTGGACGCGCTTTCTGCTTGCCTGGACGCTGCAGGGCCTGTGGGTCTTCCTGACGCTGCTGGCAGCGTTGATAGCCATGACGGACACATCGGTAGTCAGGCTTGATGCCTGGGCGCTGGCGGGCACGCTGGTCTGGCTGGCAGGCTTTCTCATTGAGGCCGTGGCCGATGCGCAGAAATCAGCCTTTAAGTCCGACCCTGCCAATCAGGCGCGGTTTATCGACACCGGCCTGTGGGCCTGGTCGCGCCACCCGAATTATTTCGGTGAGATACTGCTGTGGGTTGGCATTTGCCTGATTGCGCTGCCCAGTTTCGATGGCTGGCAATGGCTTGGGTTGATCTCGCCGGTATTCGTGTACCTGCTGATCTCACGGGTCAGCGGGGTTCCGCTGTTGGAACAGCGGGCGGATGATAAATGGGCAGGGCAGCCAGAATACGAGCAATACAAGGCACGCACTCCGGTGCTGCTGCCCAGGCCGCCGCGCTGAAACATGAGCCAGGCACTGATCGACTGGGCCCAGCAGCATCAGCAATATGCACTGCTGCTGGTGCCATTATTTGCCTTCATGGAAACCTGCGTGGGCATCGGTCTGTTCGTCTCCAGCCTGTTCCTGGTGATTATCTGCTCGATCTTTTATGCCAATGGCTGGGCCAGTGTGCCGGCGATGGCGGCGCTGGCCGCTGCCGGTTCGTCGCTGGGTGACCATGCCGGTTTTTACTTTGGGCGCGCCGTGGGTACGGGCGTGCACCATATGAAGATCGTGCAGCGTAACCAGGCGAAATGGGACCGCAGTGAAGCCATGGTGCGTCGCTTTGGCCCCTGGGCCATTTTTATCGGCCGCTTCATTCCTGCCATTCGCAGCCTGGTGCCAGCGATGCTGGGTATCAGCGGCTTTGAGCGCCTGCGTTATTCGATACTGGACATGTCTGCATGCAGCCTGTGGGCCGCCGCGTTGGCCGGTATAGTGCTGGGCGCACATGAGCTTTTCGTGCAGTGAGGCAGGTCGCAGCGATGTTGTTTGCAGGTATTCACACTTGGATTGAATGATGAGCCACCCACCACAGATCAAGATTCCCGCCACCTATATGCGTGGGGGCACCAGCAAGGGCGTGTTTTTTGCCCTCACCGACCTGCCCGAGGCGGCCCAGGTGCCGGGTGCGGCACGCGACCGGCTATTGCTGCGGGTCATCGGCAGTCCGGACCCCTACGGTAAACAGACCGATGGCATGGGCGGTGCCACTTCCAGCACCAGCAAGACGGTGATCCTGTCCAAGAGCAGCCAGCCGGATCATGATGTCGATTACCTGTTTGGCCAGGTATCCATCGACAAGCCCTTCGTCGACTGGAGTGGCAATTGCGGCAACCTGACCGCCGCAGTCGGTTCTTTTGCGATCAGTAATGGCCTGGTGGAAGCTGAACGGATTCCCAAAGACGGGCACTGCACGGTGCGTATCTGGCAGCAGAACATCGGCAAGACCATTATTGCCAGGGTGCCGATGACCAACGGCGAAGTACAGGAAACCGGTGACTTTGAACTCGACGGCGTGACTTTCCCGGCGGCGGAGGTGCAGATCGAATTCATGGACCCGGCGGACGGCGAGGGCGCCATGTTTCCCACCGGTAACCTGGTCGACGACCTGGAGGTCCCCGGTGTTGGCCGGCTCAAGGCGACCATGATCAATGCCGGCATCCCGACCATCTTCGTCAATGCTGCCGATATCGGTTACAACGGCACTGAATTGCAGGGCGCGATCAACGAGAATGCCGATGCGCTTGCACGCTTTGAAACAATTCGCGCCCATGGGGCCGTCCGAATGGGTCTGATAGGGGACATTGCCGAAGCAGCGGCGCGGCAACACACGCCCAAGGTGGCTTTTGTGGCACCGCCGGCCGATTACACGGCCTCGAGCGGCAAGCAGATAGCTGCGAGTGATATCGATTTGTCCGTGCGTGCCCTATCCATGGGCAAGCTGCATCACGCCATGATGGGCACGGCGGCGGTGGCGATTGGCACGGCGGCGGCCATTCCCGGTACGCTGGTCAACCTGGCAGCCGGCGGGGGTGAACGTACTGCCGTCACCTTTGGCCATCCCTCGGGCACGCTCAAGGTGGGCGCCGAGGCCGGCGAGGTGGATGGCGCGTGGACTGCCACCAAGGCCATCATGAGTCGTAGCGCGCGCGTATTAATGGAAGGTTGGGTTCGTATTCCCGGAGATGCATTCTGATGTCAGATAACAACGTTACCTATGAATTGAAGGATGGTATTGCCACCATCACCCTGGATGACGGCAAGCGCAATGCGCTGTCGCCGGCCATGTTTACCGCCATCAATGCCGCCCTGGACCAGGCCGAGGCCGACAAGGCGATTGTGATTTTCACTGGTCGTCAAGACGTGTTCTCGGCCGGCTTTGACCTCAAGGTCATGAAAGGCGGCGGCACACAGACCATCAGCATGCTCAAGGCAGGCTATTCCCTGACAGCCCGTGTGCTCGCTTACCCCTATCCGGTGATCACTGCCTGTAATGGCCATGTTCTGGCCATGGGCGTGTTCCTGATGCTCTCAACGGACTATACGATCGGCTCAACGGGTGATTACAAGGTGTCGGCCAATGAGGTTGCCATTGGCATGAAACTGCCACGTGTCGCCGAGGAGATGTTGCGTTTGCGCCTGCGCCCGGCGGATTTCCAGAAAGCGGGCGTCCTGGCGCAGTACTTTTCGGTCGAAGAGGCAAGGGAAGCCGGATTCTTTGACGAGCTGGTGGC
>JBFKKS010000258.1:0-3495 GCA_041630955.1 Nevskiales bacterium | reverse complement strand
TGAATTCGCGTTCGGGCAGGCCCAGCGAGCCTTCGATCTTGAGGCGCCAGGCGAACGCTTCGTAGCTGTCGAGGGGGATGAAATCAGCAAAGTCGTTATGCTCGGCACCCGCCCGGTCTGAGAACGGGCCACCGGCAAAGATCATGGGGGGATCAAAGGCAAACGCACTCAGCAGCAGATTGATCGCATCCGCGCAGCCCGCATCCACGGCGCCGGACGAGGGGTCCTCCGGCGCGCCGGGCACGAAGCGATCGCAAACCGCATTCAGCGCCTTGAGTTCGGTCTCGTTCAGGAACAGTTCGCCATTGGCGTTATTGCGGGGTGGTCGGGTAATCGCGACCTTGCCACTGTTGCCATCGGCACAGCCCCCGAACACCGTAACGGTGGCCAGCCCGCCGCTGAGGGTCGCCGCCTGCTTGAGCACTTCGCGGCGACTGTACTGTTCTTCATCCATGTCCTGATCCTTCATCGTCTTGCCCGTGGATTCTTCGAGTCGGCATTGTTGCGTGAATCAAGTTGAAAAATCCACTCGACATCCTGCCTGTCTGGTCAGGTCGGAAATCGTCTAAAGTAGGGGGTTCACACTGTCCGCAGGAGATTCTTGATGTTCAAGCCCATACTGTTCGGTAATCCGCTTTCTCCCTATGCCCGCAAGGCCCGGCTGATCCTCCTGTATCGCGGCATTGACCATGACTACCGCATGACTGCACCGCATTCCGACGACCCCGATTTCAAGGCGGCCAGTCCACTGGGCAAGATACCGGCCTTCAAGGACGGCAACGCGAGTTTTGCGGATTCATCGGTGATCCTGCATTACACCAACAAGTATTACGATGGCCCGCCCCTGTTGCCGGATGCACCAGCCGACTATGCCCAGGCGCTGTGGTACGAGGAATACGCCGATACCATCATGGTGCCGGTGATCGGCGGCCACCTGTTTGCCGAGGTGGTACTGGCTGAACGTCTGTTTAAGCGCGAGCCGATCCAGTCCGATATCGACAAGGCACTGAACAAGGAACTGCCAGTCATCTACAGCTTCCTGAACGAGCGCCTGGCGGGTAAAACCTGGCTGGTGGGGGACAGCTTCACACTGGCCGACCTGGCCGTCGGGGGCATGTTTCAGGCCCTGTACCACTGCGGGCAGACGGTGCCCGATTCGGCGCCCAATCTGAAGGCCTTTGTCGAACGGGTTTTTGAAGAGGAATGCTTCAAGATCGCACGCGCCCAGGAGTTGCAGGTGCTGGCTGCGATCAACTATGACTCCCCATTGGCCGCATAGATGATAACTTATTGATTAATAAGGAAAGATATTTATTTAAATTTCATATTATTCGCCAACAACCGGCTATATAATTCGCCATCGATCACTCGGCGGCCAACGATAACAGGGCCGGTTGTGTGGGGAATTCCAGTATGAAAAACGAGACTCTCATCTCTCCGCTGGATGGGACGATCTGCAATATCAAGGTTGGCCCGCATGATCATGTCTATGCCGGGCAGAACCTGCTCGGCATCCGCGATAAACGCATGCTGCACCTGATCACTGCCCAGGCAGAAGCCGACGTCGACCAGCTAATGGTCAGCGAGGGGCAGGTTGTTGTATGCGGCGCGCCCCTGGTCGCCCTGCATGAGGACACAACGCCCAGGCTAGGCCGGTTCAGGGAAGGCGACCCCAACGACGCCTCGACCTGGCGGCTGCTTTAATCCAACCCCATGCTGGCCCCGCAAACCGGGGCCGAGCGTGATTAGGATGGATTAATTAACCACTTGAAATATAAGAAAAAAAGCAAACCAATCGTTTGATGCATTTTTCTGAGTGCCAGCTATACTTTGGAACGACTGATTAAGGGCCAACAAAAAATATAGGCCCGGCACTGATGGGGAAAAGTAGTATGAATAAAGAGACGCTCAGCTCTCCGCTGGAGGGAACGATTTGCAATATCAAGGTTGGTCCAGAAGATCACGTCTATGCCGGGCAGACCTTGCTGGGTATACGCGATAACCAGATGCTGCACCTGATTACGGCGCAGGCTGAAGCCGATGTCGATAAGTTGCTGGTCAACGAGGGTCAGTTTGTTCAATCGGGCCAGCCACTGATGGCGATCCACGAGGGCGAGGCGTCAAAGCCATCGGCCGGAGCAGAAGGCGACCCCGAGGATGCCACGACCTGGAAGCTGGTTTAAGCCCGCTTCCAGGCTTTAATCCAGGCTTCAGGCCGCGCGCTGCGCCGGGCTGTTGCCCAGACGAGCACTGGCCTCGTCGTATTCCCGTACCAGGCGGGCCACGATCTCGGCCACGGGCGGGGCATCGGTAATCCCGCCCACGCCCTGACCGGCACTGAGGATATCCACCCAGGCCTTCACCTCGGTATTGCCGCCCGAGCCGAAGTCCATGGACGACTTGTCGCCCTCAGGCAGGTTATCCGGATCAAAACCGCAGGCACGGATGGATTCCTTCAGGTAGCTGCCGTGCACGCCCGAGAACAGGTTGGTGTAGGCAATATCCTTTGAGCTGGCATCGATAATCATCTGCTTGTAACGCTCGTTGGCGTTGGCCTCGGCCGTGGCGATAAAGCGCGTGCCCATATAGGCCAGATCGGCCCCCATGGCGATGGCACCGGCCACGCTAAAGCCGTCCGAAATGCAGCCGGATAGCAGAATCGTGCCTTCAAACCAGCTTTTAACCTCTCGCACCAGCGCGAATGGATTGGTCGTGCCGGCATGGCCGCCGGCACCGCTCGCAACCAGGATCAGGCCATCCACACCCTGTTCGGCGGCCTTGCGGGCATGCCGGTCGTTGATCACATCATGAAACACCACACCACCGTAGCTGTGGGCGGCATCCACCAGTTCAGCCGGCGGACGCAGGCTGGTGATGATGATCGGCACTTCCTGCTCCACACAGGTTTCCATGTCACCAAACAGGCGCTCATTGGTGGCGTGGCAAATCTGGTTGACCGCAAACGGGGCGGCAGGACGGTTGGGATGCGCCGCATCGTGGGCCGCGTTGGATTCCTTGATCTGCACGATCCAGTCTTTCAGGGCCGACTGCGGACGTGCGTTAAGCGCCGGGAACGAACCCACAATGCCGGCCTGGCACTGGGCACTGACCAGCGTGGGGTTCGACACGATAAACATGGGCGAGCCGACAACGGGTACGGCAAGGCGGTTCTGGAGTACAGGCGGTAACGACATGAACAATCTCGATGGATGGAATTGATAGAGGCAGGATTCTATAGCAGTGCTTGACAGGCGTCCTGAAGTTGACTAAGTTTAACGTTGTTAAATTAACACCGTCAATTATTGAGATTGTTGTTATGCCCAGGCCCGCACGCTCCGACCAGCAGATCCAGGACATGCGCCAGCGCCTCTGCGAGGCGGCCTATGAACTCTACAAGGCAGAGGGGTACGAGGCCGTCAGTTTCCGCCGCCTGGCCGCCCATCTCGGCATCAGCCACACCCTGCCATACAGCTATTTCGACAACCGTGATGAACT
>JBFKKS010000257.1:0-3507 GCA_041630955.1 Nevskiales bacterium | reverse complement strand
TCTTTCAAGGGCGTAACAGGCGCGAACCGTCTGGATGTTGACGCGGTTGCAGAAAGGGTAGAGTTAATCCGGACACACTCAGATCTGCCTGTTGCGGTAGGTTTCGGAATTCGTGACCCGGACTCAGCGTCACGCGTCGCAAAGGTGTCAGATGCCGTAGTAGTTGGCAGTGCATTGGTATCCCGCATAGGAGACTTGTGTCACGATGAGGAGGCAATTCTGAGAGAGGTACCGCCCATACTCAGTGCCATGCGCTCAGCCATGGATTCGGACACGGTTGCAGGCCAGAATCAAGCTGGTTAGAGAACAGACAATAAAGGTAATGTTTCGATGAGCTGGATTGAAAAGATCATGCCATCACAGATTCGGACCGAAAGTTCTGGGCGTCGCTCGGTTCCGGAAGGGCTGTGGACTAAATGCGAGCAATGTAGCGCCGTACTCTATCGCGCAGAGTTGGAACGCAGCCTGGAAGTGTGTCCCAAATGTGGCGATCATCGACGCATGACTGCTCGAGAGCGCATTGATAGTTTTCTTGATCCCCAACCCCGGCAAGAGATAGCACCGAATCTGGAACCAGTAGATTCGTTGAAGTTCAAAGACACTAAGCGATACAAGGAACGTATTACACAGGCACAAAAGGAAACCGGCGAGAAGGAGGCCCTGGTTGTTGTACAGGGTGCGTTGCACGAGCTGCCTGTGGTTGTGGCCGCTTTTGACTTCAATTTTATGGGGGGGTCAATGGCAAGTGTAGTGGGGGAGAAGTTCTCGCGAGCAGCGAATGCTTGTGTGGCCAATGGTTCACCGTTGATTTGCTTCTCGGCAAGTGGTGGTGCCCGCATGCAGGAGAGCCTGCTTTCACTGATGCAAATGGCTAAAACCAGTGCCGCATTGACGCGACTATCAGAGCGTGGGATTCCATTCATTTCTGTACTGACCAATCCAACTATGGGTGGAGTTGCTGCAAGTTTTGCCATGCTTGGTGACATTAATATTGCTGAACCGAAAGCACTGATTGGCTTCGCTGGTCCCAGGGTAATCGAGCAGACGGTACGTCAAACGCTGCCGGAGGGCTTTCAAAGCAGCGAGTTTTTACTTGAACACGGTGCAGTGGATATGATCGTAGATCGCCGCGAAATGCGGAATCGCATATACCAGATTCTGAGCATCACAACCCATCAGCAGAGTCGTCGGCCCTCTGAAGGCAAGCATTCCAGCTAAGTTTTGTCGATCTGGTTACAACAAATTGCAAGATAACCCTCCATTCGGCTGTCTTGATGACTGGCTCCAATGGCAGATGGCGCTGCATAACCAGGAGATTGAACTTGGTCTTGAAAGGGTTCGTGTCGTTGCAGAGAAGTTGCGTTTACTGGATCCGCTACATCTGACTATTACCATTGCCGGCACCAATGGCAAAGGCTCAAGTGCCGCCTTGTTGGAGCAGGTACTGCTGGCTGCTGGCTACAGCACGGGTGTATACACATCGCCCCATTTATTGCGTTATAACGAGCGTTTGCGCATCAATGGTTCTGAGGTAACCGATTCAGACTTGTGCAAGGCATTTGCACAGGTAGAGGCAGCACGTGATGGCGTCGCGCTGACCTTTTTTGAATTTGGCACACTCGCCATGCTTCACATTATCCAGTCAAAGCAAATTGATATTGCTATCCTCGAGGTCGGGTTGGGTGGTCGCCTTGATGCAGTTAATGTGGTTGATACAGACCTTGCCCTGATTACCAATATAGGCTTGGATCATCAGGACTGGTTGGGTGATTCTCGTGAGCAGATCGCTGTAGAAAAGTCAGGCATCATGCGCAGTCAGCGACCCGTCGTATGTAATGACCTGGCACCCCCCGCAGCAATAGCAACGGAGGCCATTCGAAAGAAAGCCTCTCTTTATACCCTGGGCCAACAATATCATTACAGTGTTACAGGTTCTGACTGGTGCTGGCAGGGTATGGGGTGCAATTATTCTAAATTGCCGCTACCTGGGCGCATGAGCAGCAGCCAGGTTCATAATGCAGCGGGTGTGCTGGCCAGTCTTCATTTGCTCGGTGATCGCTGGCCCTGGAGTCGGCAGGATTTCGAGACGGGTCTTGCCAGGTGGTATTTGCCAGGCCGAAGGGAAAAGCGCGTTTTGGGTAACAGTATCCTTCTGCTTGATGTGGCACATAATACTGAAGCGGCACAATTGCTTGCCGGGGATATAAACGAGTACCGTCGATTATCAGGCGGAGCAAGTCGTACCCGTTGTCTGTTTGGCGCTTTGAGGGACAAACCGGTTGCCGACATGCTTGCTTGCATGTCAGGCGAAATCGATTACTGGTATCTGGCAGGGCTGGAGTCTGTTTCCCGCGGCCTTGTATCGACTGACCTGCAAGCGCTAGCTGATCGGGCGGAGATAAATGCAGGAATATTCAAGTCGGTTGAGCAGGGGTGGCAGCAGTTATGCGATGATCTGGCTGAAGGGGACCTGGCCGTTGTGTTCGGTTCCTTTCACACAGTAGAAGCGGTGCTGCGTGTGCTGGATAATAGCGAATAGGCAAACCGCGAAGGCCAAAGACCGGTAGTTATAGCAGACAAGGAAGCTAATTCGATGGATGAGACGACCAAGCGCAGATTGGTAGGTATAGGTGTAATCAGCCTGATTGTTCTGATTGTGGCCTGGTGGTTGCCTGATCGTGATGATGGGCAGACGCGCCTCAACCCGGATCGTTTGCCGACTGAAACACGCGTCTATGACATCCATGCGCTGGATCACCCAAGGCAAAGAGGGGATGACGGCGCTCCTTTGGACGAGCCTTTAGAAGATGAGCCCCAGGATGTAGAGCCGGCGTTACCGCCCAATATCGCCCCAGGATTTGGGCAACTCGGTAGGGCCACTGATGCGCCCAAACAAACGAGTGACGACAAACCGGATGAAGCCGCTACAGCGCCATCATCTGAACAGAAGACAGCCAAAGCTCCCTCTTCTGATTCTACGACCGCCAGACCTGACGTGAAGGAGAACGAACAGAGTGTTAAGTCAGCCGAGCCGCAAAAACAGGTGCCGGTAGAATCAGTCGAGCCAGATAAGCCTGCCCCCAGTAAGCCTTTACCATCCGGAGGCTGGGTGGTGCAGGTAGGCAGTTATGGAAACCAGGCGAATGCCGATGCCATGCGCAAAAAGCTGGAGGCGCGAGGGTACCGGGTCATCGTTACTTCGGGTCAGGTCAATAACAAAACGTTCCACAGGGTTCGAGTCGGTCCTTATCCACAGAAGTCGGACGCTTCAGGTGCAGCCCAGAGCCTTGAGAAAATGCTCAACCAGAAGGTCAGCGTGATTCGTAACAGCTAGATTCATGCAAAAGGACCGTTACCAGCAATATTTCGGGTAGCGTATGCGTATAATTTATTGCGTAAAACGGGCCACGCCCTAATGCTTTGCTAGAATACGAGCGAACCCTGATGCACCATGAGGCAGAACTGTGGCAGTAGCTGACCTTTTCTTTCTGGCCCTTGTGGTCGTAT
>JBFKKS010000256.1:0-3580 GCA_041630955.1 Nevskiales bacterium | reverse complement strand
CAGGACTGGAACAGAGTGACCCGTACGGCGTGCGTACCAAGCCGCTTCCCTTACAGGCGGCCGATGAGACAGTGACACTGCACGTCGATGTGCAATCGCCGGACTGGGCTGAATATGACCAGATCGCCGTTTTCGTCAACGGCGCAACAGTCAGACATGCCGACGATCAGGGCCTCCCCGTCGAACCCCCACGCTATAACCTCTGCCCTCCGGCGCTGACTGCGGAACTGGACGAAGGCGACTTCGTGCGAGACAGCATCGTGGCAGCCAGTGTGGGCGGGACAGACTACAAGCGCTTTGAATCCTCAGTGGATTTCAATATCACAAATCCGGGTCAGGACTACTGGGTCGTTGTACTGGTACATGGTCGTGATGGTATTTCAAAACCGCTGTGGCCGGTGGTTCCCAATGACTTCGCCGACGGTGATGGCGACCTGAACAATCGCTCGGCCAGTGATATAGGAACGGTCTCCATGGCAGTCACCAACCCAATCTTTGTTGATGCAGATGGTGATGGGCAGTGGACGCCACCGGGTGTACAGATCAATGCCGGTTGCGATGGCAGCGGTGGCTTGCTGGGTCTGCCCGTTCCACTACCGTAAGTGCGCCTTCTACCCTGTCCTGGTAACACGCACAGGCGCAGCAACTGGCTTTCCGCCGTTCGCTGATTCACCATCCTAAGGTTGGCTGGAATACCAACCTGTGGGCTTCGTACTGTGAAAACCATTCATGCGTAGAACATTCACTGTCATCCTGAGTCTGCTTGTTCTGCTGAAGTCTGGTCTTGCTTCAGCAGAACAGAAGCCCCTGTGGGAGGCAGGTGCCGGTATCGGCTATATCGACTTTCCGGATTACCGCGGCTCGGATGAACGCACCAGCTATTTCCTGCCGATCCCGTTCTTCATTTATCGTGGCGAATACATCAAGGTAGATCGTGACAGCGTGCGTGGGCGGCTGTTTGAATCCGATCGTTTGGAGCTGGATCTCAGCCTTAATGGCTCGGTGCCCGTGGATAGCGACGACAATGAGGCGCGCCGTGGCATGGACGACCTCGACCCCACGATCGAGTTGGGGCCGGTGCTTAATATACAGCTGTTAAAGAACCCGGCAGACAAATACACACTGGATCTGCGCATTCCCGTACGGGCCGTAATCAGTTCCGAACTCGAACATGTGGGCTGGATAGCGCAGCCACAGCTGAACCTGGACATCGCCGACCCGCTGGGCCAGTTAGGATGGAAACTGGGACTGCTCGCCGGACCCTTATTCGGCGACCGCCAGTATCACGACTACTTCTACGGCGTGGCTCCCCAGTTTGCCCGCCCTGACCGACCAAGCTACAAAGCTGCTGGTGGTTATGCCGGGGCGCAGTTCATCACCGCGATCAGCAAACGCTTTCCGCGTTACTGGGTAGGCGGCTTCATCAAGTGGGATACCCTTGATAACGCCAGCTTTGAAGACAGCCCGCTGGTGCGCAGAAATTCACACCTGACCGCCGGGGTGGCGATGTCCTGGGTTTTCAAGATGTCGGAAACACTGGTCGAGACAGAACGGTAGACGCCCTGACCCACTGCGGTGACGTCCGTCGGGCCTGTGTCCGACAATGCCTACAAACCTGCTGGGCATCTCCCGACAGACTCATCAGATGGACTGGGCATGCTATTTTGTAAAGTAATGTCGCTTTAGAAGAGGATCGTCATGCCCCGCTCAATACAACTCGTTTTAATTTCCTTGGTTAGCACGCTGCTTTTTGCCTGTGGCGGAGGCGGTGGCGACTCAGGCAGCCCTGGTCAGACCCAACAAACGCAAGCCAGCTTCAGCATTACGGATGCCGCTGTTGATGGTGCCAGCCAGGTCTGGGTTTCTTTCGAGGGTGTTAGCCTGAAGCCCGTCAACGGCAAGGTCATAGAATTTGAGTTCGAGACTGACCAGCAAATTGACTTATTGACCCTGCAGGGGGAAGCCAGCCAGGTTCTCCTGGATAACGTTACCCTGCCGGCCGGTGATTACGCCTGGCTCCGCCTTGACGTAAACGACAACGATTGCGAAGCACTGGAGCCGGGAGACACGCCAGAAGGGTCTTACATCGTGCTGGCCGACGGCAGCACGGAACCGCTCTTTATCCCCAGTGGGGATGAAAGCGGGCTCAAGCTCAGTAGCGGTTTTACGGTCTCTGAAGACGGTAGTTCAAATTTCACTATTGATTTTGACCTGCGCAAATCCGTGATCAAGCCAGTAGGCGCGCCCTGCCATTTCCTGAAACCACATCTTCGTATCGTGGACAATGACGATGCCGGCAGTATCGAAGGCACGGTTGCTGCCGAGTTGGTCAATCACCCCAGCTGTCTGGATGATGAACCGGAAGAAGAGTTTGAAACCGGCAATGCCGTCTATGTATTCAGTGGTGCCGATGTGTCGCCAGACGATGTAGATGATGATGATCTGGATGAGGAAGCCGAGGAAGATGAAGCGGATGATGACTCCGATTCAAGCGATGATGGCGAATTTGAAACCGAAAATTCTGAAACTGACCACAGCTTCGGCAAGGTAGTCACGACTGCCCTGGTTACGCTGAACGAAGAAACGGGCGCCTTTGAATACGTGGCCGGCTTCTTACCTGCGGGTCCGTACACCATTGCATTCACTTGTGAGGCGGAACTGGATGAACCGGAGGAGGAAGACGATCTCGATTTCCTGGAGACCGTAACCGTCGATGTGATTGCGGGCTCAGTGACCGTGCACAATTTCGGTGTTGTCAGTCCCTGATTCTTACCATTGAAACCAAAGGCCGGCTTGATGCCGGCCTTTTTTTAGCGACTGAAAACGATGGTCTTGGCCCCATCGACAATAACGCGGTCCTGCAAATGCCACTGCACGGCCCGCGCCAGTGCCTGACGCTCCAGGTTTTTACCCAGAGCGCGCATGTCAGCGACCGACTGGCGATGCGTGACCCTTACCGTGTCCTGTTCGATGATCGGGCCCTCATCGAGTTGCTCGGTCACGTAATGGGCCGTCGCGCCAATCAGTTTTACGCCCTTTGAGAAGGCCTGCTGATAGGGGTCAGCACCGACAAAGGCTGGCAGGAAGGAATGATGGATATTGATGATTCGGTTAGGAAAGGCTGCGACCCAGTCAGGCGGCAGAATTTGCATATAACGGGCCAAGACCACCAGATCGACGGTACCCTTTAACTGCGCCAGCATGTCAGCCTGTGCAGCGGATTTGTTCTCGCCGCTCAGGTCGAAGGACCGATATTCAATGCCAAAGGCCTCCACCTGCTGGCGCAGCGTTTCGTGGTTAGACATCACGCAATCAATTTCTGCCGGCAACTCCCCTCGCATGTGCTTCCACAATAACTCCATCAAGGCGTGCTCGTGCTTTGAAACGAGAATGGCGATGCGGGGTCGCTGACTCGCACAATTCAGTTGCCAGATCATGCCAAAACCATCGGCGACTTCACGCTCAAATTCAGCACGCACCGCCTCGATCCGCTGATCCAGGTCCCTGAGTTCGAATTCCAGGCGCATGAAAAAGCGCCCAGCCCGCGGATCGGTGGAATGCTGGTCCAGGTCCGTGATGT
>JBFKKS010000255.1:0-3581 GCA_041630955.1 Nevskiales bacterium | reverse complement strand
GCCAAGACCGACCCTGATAACCCACATGGCATGACGCTGTTCCTTGTCGAGCGCGGCATGGAGGGCTTTGAACGCGGCCGCAATCTCAAAAAGATGGGCATGAAATCCAACGATACCGCTGAACTGTTCTTCAAGGATGTGAAAGTCCCGAAGGAAAACGTGCTTGGGCAAGTGGGTGCCGGCTTCTTCCACCTGATGCAAGGCCTCGCCGAGGAGCGCCTGATCGCCGCGGTGGGTAACCTGGCCGGAGCCCAGCAGGCCATGGCCGTGACCCGTGACTTCGTAATGCAGCGCAAGGCCTTTGGCAAGCCGCTATCCAAGTTTCAGAACACCCGCTTCAAGCTGGCCGAGCTTGATGCCGAGATCGACGCCCTGCAGGTCTACGTCGATCGCTGTGTGGAAGTGCATAACGAGGGCAAGCTCAACCAGATGGATGCATCGCGGGCCAAGCTCATGACCTCCGAACTCAACGGACGGATGGTCGATGTGGGCGTGCAACTACATGGTGGTGCCGGCTACATGGACGAATATCCGATCTGTCGCATGTACCAGGATGAGCGTATACACCGCATTCTTGCCGGCTCATCAGAAATAATGAAGGAAATCATCGCACGCGGCATTCTGGACTGATCACCGCGGCTTAGTATTTGGCCTTGATCACACCCGCCTTGTTCGGATTTGCCTGAACAAGGTCGGCATCAAACCTGGTCCCCCAGCAGTGATCAATCCCACTGACAACCTGTAAGCTGACGGGTGCATTCGGATCCAGGGTTACGTCGGCGGCAGCCTTGAACTTCATGCGGCCCTTACCGCCCTTGAAGTTAACCCCACCGCCCTTGTACTTGATCATATTGGCTGTCATGCGAAGGCCATCGCTCGCGGGCATGTCCCATTGTTTAACCAGCCGGCTGCCACTATAGAGACAGCCTGCAAAATTAGCGCCCAGATTGGGCACCTGGAAACGGGCAATGCCGCCATCCTTCGCAATCATCTTCAACTTGCCGGGCTTGGATATAAGTTTGCCGCCACCAAAGCCGCTGCATCGGTTTTTCGGGGTTGATTCACAGGTAGCCGGATAAAAGGGATAAGCCGCTGCGCCCTGCTGGCCCGCATAATGCCAGTTCACATTGGAATTAGTACGAATGGTGGCCGTAGCGCCAAACCCGAAATGCCCTGTCGACAATGTGTTCATGCTACCCCTGGTGCAATAGCCCAATGCACCGGGTGAGAGGCTTTCCTGCCTGACTTGAATATCACAGCCTGTACGGATGCCGTCATAGACCAGGGTCATTCGGTAATCATCGGAGGTGCCCTGGATGCCATCAAGGCCACTTCGAGCGTAGCGCAGAGTGTCGACATCATCGGCAACCAGCTGTCGTTGCACTTCCTGGGCGCTGACGCCCTGCTGCATGACCGCCTCGGTGGGCGGCAGCCCCTTTCTTGATGCCACACTGCGCCCGGCATTGGCTGCAAAAGTATGGCCAATCGGCAGGTGGATCAAGTCTCGCGTATAGGTACTGCGGTCTACCACTGGGCCGACAGAAAGGAATGGGTCATTTACGCCGGGGGCAAAACGGTGATAGTTGATATCGTCAACCCGAATATCATCCTGTGATCCCAGGATGTAATCGCTACCCGCGAGAATATCAAAGCTGTTGTTCAGACCCCTGCCACTGACGGTTGCATCCGAAGAGGATCCCGGTCCACCACTCATGTTCGGGTGTCCCAGGCCTATGCAATGCCCCAACTCATGGAGCATCAGTGACTCAAAATCAATCTCGTTAGGGGCCAAGCCGGTCTGGTCGCCTTCACTCAGGTTGCCCGTAACGGGTGCCATGCCATTCCAGGTCGCCACGGCATTGCGAACTGACTGCACCATTTGATCCTGGTTTGGCGTCCCTGGCGTAATGCAGACCTTTACAAAGACGTCTCCACCAGTGCCCTGGTAGCCATGTGGGTGGACGACCTTCTCACCATCATCGGCGGCCCCCTGACCTTCAAGCAGGAATACGCCAGCGTATGAGTTGGTCGTGAACAACACTGCCGTAAGCAGTGAAATGTAAGCACGAAGGTTCATTGGGGCCCCGGTAATAATTTTAATAATCTGTCCAGCACTGATGGTCATATTTTAGTACATCTGGGCGTACATTGGGTTGGCCAGACTGCGCTCCACCGGTGCAGATGCCACTCAGCCTTCCCAGATCGGTACCTGATGCCAACTTAGATCAGGTCTGCGTAAACCAGGCTGGCGAGGGTAGCGTCAACCTCTGCAGGGACCACATTGCCTTCCTCACCCGGTACGGGGTGCCACGTCACGGTGCGGTACTCGCCGCCACTCATGACTGACAGGGTGATCTCGCCCATGTCCATGTCGGCCCTGTGACCAGCATGGTCAGCAGCATGGCCAGCAGCAGCCGGGGCCTGATCAAGCAGCGACTCAACCACGTCCTGTACGGCGCTCATCAGGCGCGGATCAAGCTGTCCAACCTGGCGGCCGGCCTGCTTCATGTAGGGGGCCAGGTCACGCTCTACCTGGCCGTCACTGTAGACAATCACCCAGGAAGGATCGGCACCCGGTGCAGCTGTCTCGTAGGTCAGCAGGGGTTCGGCTGCCTGGGCCACGTTGCCCGTACACATAAACAGAAGCAACCAGGCCACAGAAAGAACCAGACCCATCTCGTAAACGCAGGTCAGGCGGGCCAGAATCGGGGTGCTTTTGAGGTGGTTCATTTGAGCTTCCTAAGGCAGTAATTTCGTTAGGAATAGGTTCTCAATTGAGGCCTCTCTCAACAGCGGCTCAACAGCGCATATAGACGTAGGGCGACGCCCCCGGGATTTGTGGGTTAATCCCCGGGTGCTTGTGAGTGAATTCGCACAGCCGGTAGCCTCCCCCTATACAGCAGGGGGATAAATCAGGGAGAAATGAGGTATATGGCTGTGCTGGCCGCCACGCTATTCGTAGCGGTTGCTGCTAATGAATACCTAGGGTGAAACACCCATTGAAACAAGTACGATCAGCAGCATTACAGCAATGCCCAGGGCCCATTCGTAGGCCCATGCCAGCTTTTTCATAAGGGCTTCTTACCTCTCTCCTAGATCAGGTCTGCGTAAACCAGGCTGGCCAGAGTGGCGTCAACCTCTGCAGGGACGACATTGCCTTCCTCACCCGGTACGGGGTGCCACGTCACGGTGCGGTACTCGCCGCCACTCATGACTGACAGGGTGATCTCGCCCATGTCCATGTCGGCCCTGTGACCGGCATGGTCAGCAGCATGGCCAGCAGCAGCCGGGGCCTGATCAAGCAGCGACTCAACCACGTCCTGTACGGCGCTCATCAGGCGCGGATCCAGCTGTCCAACCTGGCGACCGGCCTGCTTCATATAAGGAGCCAGATCACGCTCAACCTGGCCATCGCTGTAAACAATCACCCAGGAAGGATCAGCACCCGGTGCAGCTGTCTCGTAGGTCAGCAGGGGTTCGGCTGCCTGGGCCACGTTGCCCGTACACATGAACAGAAGCAACCAGGCCACAGAAAGAACCAGACCCATCTCGTAAACGCAGGTCAGGCGGGCCAGAATCGG
>JBFKKS010000254.1:0-3590 GCA_041630955.1 Nevskiales bacterium | reverse complement strand
CGTGAGAAGTCCACATCAAATGCAAAGCCTTTCACGCCCTTGGTGAGATCGGCACCGGCGCAGAAGGCCTTCTCGCCCGCGCCAGTAAGGACGATGGCACGGACGTCACCTGAATCCACCGCATCGGCAATGCCTTGCGAGATACGCGCGATAACATCCGCGTTCATGGCATTGCGGCGTGCCTCCCGGTTAATGGTGATCCATTGAACCTGTTTGCCGTTTAGCTCGCGCCGTTCAATCAGTACTTCTTCAGACATGACTACTCCCGGGTATAGGGCTAAAGGTGAGTTAGACTCACCGACAATATTTCCGTATCCTGCACATGTAGGTAAGGAATTGCAATGCGTCGTTTGGATGAGGTCTTGATCTATAAGTGAGTTAGACTCACGCCTTCACTCGCGAAACCCACAGGCACTAGTGCTAAGTTGCGCACATGACTGAACAGTTACCAGTACTGACGCCGGAAGAACTCAATGGCTGGGTTCTGGGCGGGCCCGCGCCGGTGGCGTTTTCGCCGTTTGGCGAGAACAAGGCCCTGGTGGTGAAGTTGGCTGCCGTGGACATGCCTGGCGAAGTCGCTGGCTGGCTGTCGACGTTGCTATGTCCTGTTATCGGCATCGGTGACGAGGGTGGCGCACTGGCCCAGGCTTGTGATGTTGTGGTGAAGGAGGAAGCTGAGGCGGCCAGGTTGCTGAAACGCATCGAGGCCAACCCGGTAACGGCAGCTTGCCTGGTGGAAGTGCTGCGTATTAGCGAGGGCATGCCGGTTGAGGATGCGCTGCGCCTGGAGTCACTGGCTTACGCAACGCTACAGGGCGGTGCAGAGTACGCGGCCTGGTTAAGCGGCCTGCAAGCGCAGCCGCCCGTGCCAGACGAAGAGGGTCCGGCCGTGCTGCTGGAACGGCAGGGCAAGGAACTGAACATGATCCTGAACCGGCCGGGCAACCGCAATGCCATGTCGGTTGAGATGCGCGATGCACTGAATGAGGCGCTGCAACTCGTGCTGGCGGATGAGGGCATTGAATCGGTACGCATCAGCGGTCGTGGCAAATGCTTTTCGACCGGGGGTGATCTTGCCGAATTTGGTACGGTGCCGGATTCCGCCACCGGCCACATTGTTCGAGGCCTGTCGGTGCCGGGCGCGCTGCTGGCGCGTTGTGCAGACCGGGTCACGGCCCATGTGCATGGTGCTTGTATTGGATCGGGGTTAGAGTTTCCGGCCTTCGCGGGCAGGGTCACAGCGAGTGCCAACGCACACTTCCAGTTGCCGGAAGTGAGCATGGGGCTGATACCGGGAGCAGGGGGCTGCATCAGCATCGCCCGGCGTATGGGGCGACAACGTACCGCATGGCTGGCGCTAAGCGGTAAACGAATAAAGGCAAGACAGGCCCTGGAATGGGGTCTGGTTGATGAAATTATTGATTGATCTTGATTGAAGGAATGGAAGCGTAATGAGTGAACAACAAGCGAGTGTGATGCAGGCCTTTACGGGTCTGTCCGACCAGGAAGCTGAAATCCTGTACCAGGCCGACCGCTTCGCCAAGGCCGAGCTATATCCCATCGCCCAGCGTATGGATGACGAGGAATGGTGGGACCCCAGCATCTTCCCCAAGATCGGTGCCAACGGTTATTTCGGCATTACCGCGCCTGAATCCTACGGCGGCTCAAACATGGACATCATGACCAGCGGTCTGGTGCTGCAGGCATTCTCACGCTGGAACCACGCGCTGGGTCTGGCCTGGGTCGCACATGAAAACCTGTGCCTGCATAACATCCTGCGTAACGCCAACCAGGAGCAGAAAGACAAGTATGTGCCCGATCTCGTCACTGGTAAGGCTATCGGCGCGTTGGGACTGACTGAACCCGGCGCCGGTTCGGACGCGCTGGGCTCAATGAGCACCACGGCCCGTCGTGAAGGCGATGAGTACATCCTTAACGGCCGCAAGATATTCATTACCAACGGCCCGGTTGCCGACGTACTGCTGGTGTACGCGAAAACCGACAAGGAGAAGGGCGCGCAGGGTATCTCGGCCTTCATCGTCGAGAAGGGTTTCCCCGGTTTCTCTGTGGCACAAAAACTCATCAAGATGGGGTTCCGTGGTAGCCAAACGGCTGAACTGGTGTTCGACAACTGTCGCGTACCGGCCGCCAACCTGGTCGGCGAGGAAGATCGCGGCGTGAAGGTCGTCATGAGCGGCCTCGACCTGGAACGTGCCGTGATCGCACCGATCTGCCTGGGCGTGGCCGAACGCGCCTTACAACTCTCGATTGATTATGCAGGAACGCGTAAACAGTTCGGCCAACCGATTGGCAGTTTCCAGATGATCCGCAGCAAGTTGGCGGACATGTACGTGTGGGTGGAATCCATGCGCCTGTTCACCTACCAGACGCTGCGGGCTTCAAGCGTCATCGGTGAAAACGATGGCGGTCGCGGCGACATCCACAAGCTCACGGCGGCATCGGTGATGTTTGCGGCCAACACCCTGAACAAGGTGCTCGACGAGGCCGTGCAGATTCATGGAGGCTACGGCTATATCTGGGAATCCGAGATCAACCGGCTGTATCGCTCCATCAAGCTGCTGGAGATCGGCGCGGGCACGACCGAGGTTCGCAAGATGATCATCAGTGATGACTTGATGCGAACAGGCTAGATCACAGAGTAAGTAAAAAGGCCGTCTATATGACGGCCTTTTTTTTTGCAAATTCTGGAGTGGTCTGCCTGAAAGTAAGACCGATACTGTAAGGCTCATCTACTGAGCCTTGGACGGTGGTAACGTAGCGGTATGAATGGGGCGTTTTATCTGCGTCTTAGAACAGCCCGGTTGGCATGGGTTTCTAACCGCTTAAAACCTTCTGATGACAGGTGCGCACGCTTATGCAAATAATCCTGGAGGGTTCTGTTAAAACCATACCGCCGATGCATTTGTGTGGCGGTATTCAGACACCCTATTGGTGGCATACCTCGCTCGAGGATGAAAATACTTCGGGTGTCATTCTTATCGTGGGTACGGATCCATTGCCTAAGATGTATCTATGCGAATAACCTTAGATAATTCCCTGTCCCCGAATGCTCCTGGGGGCTTCTGCGGTGGCATCCAGACGCCGTACTGGGTAACTACTGTCGACCATCAGAAAGACACCCCCATGCTGGTGGTGGTTATTTCCCAGCGTGGGGAGGTGCAAGAGCGACACGAGGTTATCGAAAGAGGGGATCTGCCGGTCAGAATTCAGCAACTACTATGGACTTTGCGTCTCTTCCCTGACTAGTCAACAGTTCCGAAGGCGGCAGTGGTAGACGGATTGAGCGCGTTTCCTAAGCTGCTAAACTCCCAAAAAATGTACGCATGGATTTCAGACCGTTGCGGAATGAAAAACGGCCTAGACGATAACGCCTAAGCCGTTGATTCTATTGGTGGGCGGTACTGGGATTGAACCAGTGACCCCTGCCGTGTGAAGGCAGTGCTCTACCGCTGAGCTAACCGCCCGCAAGTGGGGGCGCAATGTTACGGACGGGGCCGGTTCTCGTCTATGAAACCGATGGCAGACTATGCCCGGTAGGGATGATTACCAGGGCGGTAGACAAGCAAATG
>JBFKKS010000253.1:0-3596 GCA_041630955.1 Nevskiales bacterium | reverse complement strand
CGTAACCCTTTTCTTCAAGCTCCAGGGCCAGCTCGCGTCCGCCACTTTTGATGATTTTGCCGCCAGCCAGCACATGAACCTGGTCGGGAACCACGTAGTCAAGGAGGCGTTGGTAGTGCGTAATCAGGAGAATGGCGCGGTCAGGGCTACGCAGTTCATTAATGCCTTTGGAGACAATCTTGAGGGCATCAATATCCAGCCCGGAGTCGGTCTCATCCAGTACCGCAAGATGTGGCTCCAGCATCAGCATCTGCAGTATTTCGTTGCGCTTTTTCTCGCCACCTGAAAAGCCTTCATTTACGCCTCGGTAAAGCATGCTTTCCTTGATTTCGACCAGCTTTATCTTTTCCTTGATGAGTTTCAGGAAATCCAGCGCATCGATCTCGGGCAGGCCTACGTGTTTGCGTCGTGCATTCATGGCCGCCTTCAACAAATACATATTGGATACACCGGGTATTTCTACCGGATACTGGAAGCCAAGGAAGAGGCCTTCGCAGGCGCGCTCCTCTGGCGCCATGTCCAACAGGTCCTTGCCCTGATACTGGATACTGCCCTCTGTGACCTCAAAAGCGTCACGGCCAGCAAGTACGTTGGCGAGCGTGCTTTTGCCTGAACCGTTTGGCCCCATGATGGCATGCACTTCGCCAGCCTTGATTTCCAATTCGACGCCTTTAAGTATCGATTTATTCTCAACTCTAGCGTGCAGGTTACTGATAGATAACATGTTTAATCCGTCTTTTTGTCGGAGATTAATTGGCCGCCGACACTCCAGTTGTCGCGACTGACTTCATTGATAGCAATATTAATACCCGTCGGACTGCAGCCGCAGATACGCGCCATTTCACGGGTGAACACTTCTGCCAGTTCGCGTTTTTGCTCAAGCGAACGGCCCTCAAGCATTTCTACATGGATCATGGGCATGGCTTTATCCGACTGCACCTTCCAGCGATACGCCGAGAAGTTTCTGGGCTTCGACAGCGAATTCCATAGGCAGCTCCTTAAAGACTTCCTTGCAAAACCCATTCACGATCATATTCACTGCGTCTTCCTCGCTCAGACCTCGGCTTTTACAGTAGAACAGCTGGTCATCACCGATCTTGGATGTAGTAGCTTCATGTTCCAGCTGGGCAGTGGGGTTTTTGACTTCGGTGTAGGGGAATGTATGCGCCCCGCATTGGTCACCCAGTAGAAGTGAGTCGCACTGGGTATAATTTCTCGCCCCCTCAGCAGAAGGCAGAACCTTTACCAGGCCGCGATAGGCCTGCTGTCCACGCCCGGCTGATATCCCTTTGGAAATAATGGTGGAACGCGTGTTCTTGCCAATGTGAATCATCTTGGTGCCGGTATCGGCTTGCTGCAGATTATTGGTCAGTGCGACCGAGTAGAACTCGCCTATGGAATTATCGCCACGTAACACACAGCTAGGGTACTTCCAGGTAATCGCGGAGCCGGTTTCAACCTGGGTCCAGGATATCTTTGAATTTGCACCCCGGCAGTCACCACGCTTGGTAACGAAGTTGTAGATGCCGCCCACTCCGTTCTCATCACCCGGATACCAGTTCTGTACAGTGGAATACTTGATTTCAGCATCATCCAGGGCAACCAGTTCGACGACTGCCGCGTGCAGCTGGTTTTCATCTCGCTGAGGTGCGGTGCATCCTTCCAGGTAGCTGACGTGGCTGCCTTCCTCGGCGATGATCAGCGTGCGCTCAAACTGTCCTGTGTTTTGGGCATTGATACGAAAGTAAGTGGACAGTTCCATCGGGCAACGCACGCCCTTGGGAATGAACACGAAAGAGCCGTCTGTGAATACAGCTGAATTCAAGGCCGCGTAAAAGTTATCGCCTGTTGGCACAACGGTGCCGAGATACTGCTTCACCAGTTCCGGGTGTTCGCGTACCGCTTCGGATATTGAGCAAAAGATGACACCGGCATCCGCCAACTTGTCCTTGAAGGTGGTCGCCACGGATACGCTGTCAAAGACCGCATCCACCGCGACATTGGGCATATTCGGAATGCCTTGTTTCACACCTGCCAGTATCTCCTGCTCATGCAGTGGAATGCCTAGTTTCGCGTAGGTTTCCAGTAACTTGGGATCGACCTCATCCAGGCTTTTGGGGCCGTCGCTGGCCGACTTCGGGGCCGAGTAGTATGAAATCGCCTGGTAGTCGATAGCTGGGTAATTCACATGTGCCCAATCAGGCTCGCGCATGGTCTGCCAATGCGCGAAGGCCTGCAAGCGCCAGTCGAGCAGCCACTGAGGCTCCTCTTTCTTGGCTGAGATGAAACGGATTACGTCTTCATTCAGCCCGGGTTCAATGGTGTCGGATTCAAGATCGGTGATGAAACCGGCCTTGTACTCGCGCTTGACGAGCTGTTCCAGGTCCTGTTCGCGTGTAGCCATGGGGGAGCCTATGAGCGCATGACGGCTAGACTGCCATCGCGCGCATCGTGCAGGGTGTGTACGGTAAGTGGGCGGATCATATCGGCCAGGGTGACGGTTTCCAGGGCGCCCAGAATGGCCTGATTGATGAGCTGCCAGTTCCCACGCACATCACAATCCGATTCGATACCGCATTTACCGTCATGTACAGCGCATTCGGTCATGGCAATCGGGCCTTCCAGTATCGAGATAATTTCAGACATCGGGATCGAATCAGACGGGCGTGAGAGGCGATAACCGCCATGTGCCCCGCGTACTGAATCGACTAAACCGCCATGCGCCAGTGCCTTTAGCAGCTTGCTGACGGTGGGTGCTGCGATATGTGTCTCGGCAGCAAGGTCAGATGCATTTCTAAGATGCTCAGGGCGCCGGGCGAGGGTGGTCATGACCACCGTCCCGTAATCGGTCATCTTGCTGAGTCTGAGCATGGTGTTACCCCGTGAGGAAACTGGCTATTTAATCAGGACTATTATAGTCCAATTTAGATTTTGACCCCAAACTCCGTTTGGACTAGGTCGACAATCTGCATACAATCTGCAATCTCAAGGGGGCGGGCATCGTGACAGAACTGAACTGGGATTATCCATCACCATTTACGGTAGACGCGCAAATCAGTGAAGAGGATGTCGATATCCTGGGTCACACGAACAATGTGACATACCTGCGCTGGCTGGAGATGGCGGCCTGGGGACACTCTAATCACCTCGGGCTAGACTTGGATAGTTACCGCAGCCTGAATCGGGCCATGGTGGTGCGTCGCCATGAACTTGACTACCTGACTGCTTCCTATGCAGACGAATCGGTGCGTATAGGCACATGGCTGGTGGGGCTGGACGGAAAATTAAGCCTGTGGCGCCGGTATCAGGTCATCCGCCTACAGGACGGGCTGACACTGCTGCGCGGATTTACACATTTTGTCTGTGCAGACTTCACGACTGGTCGGCCCAAGCGCATGCCAACTGAGTTCATTGCGGGTTACGCACCTACAGTTGCCAAAGAACATCTCCACCGCCCCTGACGCAGTCATTTTTGTTGACCCAGACTTTATAAGAGCCTCGTAGAGGCGTAAGCTATATGAACAAATCAAAGGCTAGCAGCCAGTTTTATTCTGGACAAAGCCAATAGAGAAGGGGAAATTATGAACACGTCCAAT
>JBFKKS010000252.1:0-3599 GCA_041630955.1 Nevskiales bacterium | reverse complement strand
TGGTCATCCAGTGACAGCTTGTAGGTAGGGTTTGAAGCATCTAGCAGAGCCTGAAACTGCAGGCCCTGGCTGGTCTGAATGCGCAGAATGACATTGATGGCGCTGGCAGTAAGGTTTTCGATTCTGATGACTGCCCCGTTCAACCCATGGTCGCCGCAATCAATTTGCCAATGAGTGGTGACAGCGGCCCCAGGGGCCATCGACGCTTTGGGTGCCTGTAAGGTTCTACAGTGTGCCGGCAAAACAGGTACGGGTACGGATTGGCTGCCCTGAATAGCAGACAGCCGCCACAATACATCGTGAATGCCTGTGTCGGTTTCTCTGAGTTCCAGCAGGGCGGGTGCCAGCGGGTGCGCTATAGCCGTGCCGGCAGCCATGAGTCCGAGCATTAACAGTAGGGTGGGCAACTTCATCAGGCCGAGCCCTCAATACGGATCCGGTAACGGCTACGCAGTACGTTGAGCCTGTTGCGTAGCGCGGTGCTTTCCCGTTCTGTATAGAGTCGGGCGGCCAGCCTTGGACCAGCCTGCTCATAAGCTGTTTGCTGGGCCGGTTCGAACGTATCCAGGCGCAAAAAGTGCTGTCCATAAACCGAGGCGACGGGCCCCGTCCAGTTTCCTGCTGGGCTATTCATTAGTTTGTCCGCGACCGCCTGTCCCAGTTGGCGTTCAACTTCAGCCCGGGTCATGCGTTGGAAACGCTGGCCGAGCAGGAAAACGTCGCCCAGTTTCTCCGGAGGGGTCCCCTGCGCAAGTGCCTGCCGGGTTGCCTCGATATCGGCGCCCGCTGGTGACTTCAGGTAGACCTGGCTGAAACTGTAGCGTGCAGGTTTTTGCAGATTGTCTGATTGTTTTTCGAAATGCCTCAGCAAGTCCGATTGTGTGACTCGAACATCGCTTTCAATGCGGTGTCGCATCAGTTGCAACAGGCGCCGACGAATGACCGTATCACTATCCACCATGCCCAGTGAGATAGCAGCCTTCAACAGACGGGCCTCATCGGTTTTGCTGTCCTGTTCTATGAAACGCATATTACGTATCAAGCGCTCACGCACCACCGGGTCGCGCTCAGGCAGGCCAAGCTTATGCGCCTCGCGTAAGAGAATTTCTTCATCGATCGTTTGTCTGAGCAGTGCCGCCATTTCGGCATCAGTGGCCTGACGGCCTGTCTGTGCAAGCCAACGCTGCTGCAAGATTTTTTGATGCTCGGCTGATATATGAATCTTTTCCCGCACCAGCAATGTGCCCCATTGGCTCTGTGCCAGGAACAACACAGTACCCAGCAGCACAAAGTGCAGGACGGGCTCACGCAGCCAACGACGGAAGAGGTGCCTGTTCACGGACTATGAGGGTGGTTGGTACCAGATCGGTGAAGTCCAGGCGCGCTCCTGGATTGTCTTCGGGTAGTCAGCATTGCAGCAGTCGGCAAAGGCCTCGGGCACGGTTTCCGGCTGCTCACAATCCACCCCGGCCGCAATGCACTGATAGGTGGACCAACGACAACTCGGGTTTTCCACTACGCGTGCGTAGTAGAAAGCGTGCTGGTCGGGGGTAAAGCCAGGATCCGTCCATACGGCACAGAGGTTGGCGAAACCGGGGCCGGAGGTCTGGCAGGTGCTGGTATCGACAGTCGCGCCGTTATCGGGATCCCCGGCAACCTCGAATACTTCTTCGTGCTTCTCGCCATCGGCGTCCACCCAGCCCTTGATGATCTGGATGCGTTGCAGGGGCTCGGCTGTGACACCCGGGCCGCCGGGGTCGCGCAGCGCCGAAACCGCAAACACGGGCGCGGCATTTGCATCTGGCTGGGCCGGTAAATCTCCGCCCATTGGTACGCCCTTGTCATAACCCAGTTCGACAAAGTCATTGCGACCACAGGCATTGGCGGGTAAATCCCAGCCACCAAAGAAACGCACGATTGGCCGTGTGCCGCTGGTGGCATAAGCCTCGCGACGCCGCATGGCATCAAACAGTGATTCGCGGGTGTTCTCCTCCGCATACAGCACGGCAAGTCCGCCGGGACTGGCCTCGATAACATCGGTGAGGCCCTCTATGCCATCAGCCGGGTTTTCCCCAGCGCCAGCGTGGCCGGGAAAGGGCGTCTCCTCGACGTTGCCAGGTGTGCCAAGGTGGGTGTCCGAACTGCCAATCAGGCCGTACTTGAATGGGTTTACGCCCAAATCCTGCTGCATTTTCAGGCCGTCTTTCATGGCCTCACGTAGGAAGTCCTGTGGCAGTGGTGGACCAGTATTCAACCCGCCAGCACGTTCACCCGTGAGATTGTTATAGGGCAGCAGTTCAAAGCCACAGAGTTCGTCATTGGCCCCGGCACCGGTGGTACCCAGGCATTCGGATTGCCCCTTGTGCTGATAGATCTCGGCCAGCGGTTCGTTGGCCTGACGGGTGGCTGCAAATTCGGCCGTGTAGGGGTTATCAAATCGATCCTTGGTCTCGAACATCAGGCCGGCGCTGAGATTGGAGTTATGCGGAATGGTGAGGTACTCGCAGCCATTATCGCGCAGGCACTCTTCACTCAGGGTCTTCCATAGCAGTTCCGGGAACGGGTTTTCCTGATAGGCAGGCGGCAACTCTGGTACCACTGCCGTCTTGAAGATCACGTTGCGATGCAGGTTATTGGACATGGGCGCTGCGGTGTATTCGTAGCCCACGAAAGTAGTGAAGCTACAGTCATCGGAACGATCATAGAAATTCTCGGCAGCAGCCTGGATATCCCGCCAAGGCGTCTTGGCTGCCTCAAGGCAGGTTTGGCCGTCTACACCGCAGTAGGGCAGGCGGGGTATCTTGCCATCTGCGCCGACCACAGGCTGGTCAGAAACCAGCGGAATGCCTTCTGGTACAGGAAACTGTGGTAGCTCAGGCAGTCCCAACTGTACAAAGTTGAATGCCAGAAAAGCGTTTTCAGGAGAGCTGCGGTAGAACTGGCATTCCGGCAGGTTGTATTCGGGATAATCGGGATTGGTGCAGACCTCGACCTCTCCAAAAAGCTCGGCATGGTCAGTTACGGCAGCGAAATCCAACGGCCTCGCAAGCTGAGTGAAGCGAGTGGGCGTGCCGTCTTCCAAAAATGGCTGTACACCGAGTCGTTCACCCAGGGCGAAGCGGTAGGCTTCATGGGGCGTGGTTATCGTGCCCTGGGTATTGGCGTCCAGTGAATAAACCGTATGCACATGCAGATCACCAAAGAAGGCATGGCGCAGGGGGCTATGGTTTTTGCACTGCCCGCTTGGGCGTACATCGGGGCCCTTATTGCCACCTGTTTTATTCGGAACAGGGTCATTCCCACAGGCGGCCAGCACGAGCATGGTGGTGGTCAGGAGGCAGAATCGAATTGCTTGCATGATCTTTTCCCGGTTAGTCCTTGTTGGCGGTGGCAGCATCAAGAAAGGAAGGACGTTCCCCGCCACCATCGATAACTATATTCGTCCCTGAAGCGTAACTGGCTTGCGAAGAGGCAAGCCAGACACAGGCATGCCCGATGTCGTTGATGCTACCCATGCGGCCCAGCGGGACGGTGGCAGAAACCCTGGCAATGCCTGCCTCATCACCGTAGTGCAGGTGCGACTGCTCGGTACGAATCAG
>JBFKKS010000251.1:0-3666 GCA_041630955.1 Nevskiales bacterium | reverse complement strand
GTCGAGGGTCAGCTCGGCCAGCACCATGTCCATGGTGGAGTTGAAATCCCAGCTCTCACCCGGCGTGGTCTGGTAGTGCCAGGCGTACTCGCCGGTATCGGCATCCAGCGCCACCACCGAGCACAGGAACAGGTTGTCGCCACCGTCGGGTGAACGCAGCTTGTGATTCCACGGCGAGCCATTGCCGGTACCCAGGTAGATGCGGTTGAACTCCGGGTCGTAGGTCATGGCATTCCACACCGTGCCGCCGCCGCCGTTCTTCCACCATTCGCCGGTCCAGGTCTCGGCAGCCATGGCCATGGCCTTGTTCTCAAAGCCATCGGCCGGGTTGCCCGGCACCACGTACCAGCGCCATTTTTGCTTGCCGGTGGCAGTGTCGTAGGCGGTGACATAGCCGCGTACATAGCCGAAATCGGCCCCGCCATGACCGATGATGACGGTGTCGTTGAACACGCGGGGGGCGCCGGTGATGTAGCGGTTGTCGCCCGGTTCGGTGGTCAGCACCGACCAGGCCAGCTTGCCGGTTTTGGCGTTAAGCGCGATCAGCCGGCCATCCTGCACGCCGACGTAGACGCGGCCCTTCCAGAAGGCCAGCCCACGAATGCCCCAGGCCATGCGCATCTTGAGGGGGTCGACCTGCGGGTTGTAGTGCCACAGCCGCTTGCCGGTGGCCGCATCAATGGCATGCACCTCGCTATACCCCACCGCCATGTAGATGACGCCATCCACGGCCAATGGCTGGGAAGACACGCTCCATACGTTGTCGAGTTCGTAGGTCCAGGCCAGGCCGACGCGGTCGATCGTGCTGCGATTGATCTGGTCCAGCGGGCTGTAACGCTGCTCGTCGAAAGTGCGGCCCCATGCGGCCCAGTTGCTGCCATCGGCCGTGTTGTTCAGGGCGGTATTGTCGACGGCTGCATTTACGCTGCTGCAGATCAGCAGCGCGGCGCAGGCCAGTTTGTGGGCGTGTTTTTTCATGACGATCCTGTCGGTGTCAGGCCATGGTAAAGGAATCGCCTGTATCGTCACCCCCGCAACCGGACTAGCCGGACTGGCCGGACTGGCCAGAGGCATCAGGCCGGATTACTGTCCGGCCCGGGCTGCGGCCTGCGGGCTGAAGTCACGCGGGTTCATGGGCTGGTTCAGGCGCCACCACTTGTCGCCCGACTGGTTGACCAGGTAGGTCGCCTCGTAGGCGCCGGAACTCAGGTCGTGATACAGCGATACGCCGCGGTGCCAGGCTCCGGACTCCTGCGAGTAAAACCACAGGATCGCGGTGACGTGGAACATTTCATCCTGGTTATCCCAGGCATCGGCAGCCAGTGTGCGCCAGCCGTCTTCATCGGCATACAGGACGCGCCGTTTGTAGATATGCCGATAGCCGTCCTTGACCGTGCCTTCAATCAGCCATACACGGTGCAGTTCATAGCGCACATATTCCGGGTTGAGGGTGTTGAGGGTGGTCAGCTCTTTGTAACTCAGCGCCGGGTCATTGATCTTGAAGTTGTTGTAGGGCACATAGATTTCCTTGTGCCCAATCAACTTCCAGTTGAAGTATTCGGGTGATCCATTAAAGCCGGAGTCGCCATCGCTGGTTCGCAGGCCCGCCGGTGGTACCGGGTAATCGAAACCCACTTCCGGTGCCTTGCGTACACGGCGAATACCGGGCTGGTACTGCCAGGCCTGCGTGGACTGCTGGTTGAAGTCCAACGGCTGGAATCCGACCGTGACCTCGTTGGCCGACCGGGCCGGCAGGATGGTTTTGTGGAAGAAATAGGCGGCGACATCATGGTCGGATGTGGTGCGTAACTCGCCGGCAGAATATTCCGCCCCGAGGGGCGCGAAAGTGCGGAATTCCACCTTGCCCCAGCCTACCGTACCGTTCTCATAAACATCGGCGATGTCGTAGACCACATCCTCGGACCAGCTACGATGCGCGAACATGGTATTCCATACCGCCTCAAGGCCGGTCTTGGGAAACGGGAACATGGTGCCGCCCAGGGCGGCATGTGCGGTCAGGCCGTTGTTGCTCAGCCGGGCGTTGACGGCATTGTGTTTGCTGACTTTGCAGACCATCTCATCATTCACCGCAAAATCGCGATGACTGGGATAGACATTCATGTAGAAGGTTTCGGGGTACTTGATGAACATCTCTATCATGCCTTCGGTGAGATGCTGCTCATGTGCCTTGTAGTTGTCTGCCGTGATTTTCAGGATCGGCTTTTCATCGGCATAGGGACCGGGTTCGTAACCGGTCTTGTTTTTCATTCCGGGCCATTGCTTGAACCACTTGCCCGTGTATTCGGCCACGCCTGTTTCGCTGCCTGCGCGCACGCCGCCCAGGCAGTTCAGTTCATCCGTGCCGAGGCGGGCCGCATCTTCGGCTGGCCCGGACAGGGCAACGTGGCTGGCGATCAGCAGGCACGGGATTGCTGCCAGCCGCACGGCGACCATTAAAGAATTGTGTTGCTTGAATCTGATCATTCCCTAATCACTCGAGTCGAACATCCGATGTATAGACCGGAAGACTACAATTTCCATAAACCGGAGATTAATTTTGCCAGACTGTGTGCGGGTATTGGCAATCCTGTATTGCGATCCGTGAAATACGGGTACGCTTACATCTACACTATCGCTCAATGCTCCGTTCAATAGCCAACAGGACACCAGACATGAAACCTGCACATATCAAGTTGGGATTTTACATTGCCGGGGCAGCCAATATTTTGGGCATTCTCACGATCACCCAGGGCTTTTCAAGCGACACCATTGCAATCGCTGATCCGGCTGCGTTTTCAACCTTTGGTTGCCTCATGATCTTGGTGTGGGGACTGGCCTATATCGCCACGGCTTCGTTTTCCGATCAGGCCATTGCCCTGCCGCTGGTCTTTGCGGTCGAGAAGCTTGCCTATACGTTCAACTGGGTGGTGTGGATGAGCAACCATGCCGACAGCGTGGCGACCATCCAGCAGCAGGATTTACTGGGCGGTTTGTTCATGGGTGGCTACGGCATCAACGATGCGCTGTTCGGGTTCTTCTTTGCCTATGTGGCCTGGCGTAACTGGCGTGAGCATAAAGCCGTCTTGTGACTGTCAGGTCCCGCAAAAGGTTTGCGTAACGCGCTCCGCCACGGTCGGTGGGGTTTGCAGCTCGGCGTCGGCCGGATCTAATTCGTAAGGATTGACCAATACGCGGCAGAGGCGCTCAAAGGGGGCGAAGTCTTGCTTTTGGGTGGCTGCTTCAATGGCTTCCTCGACCCGGTGGTTGCGGGCAATCACGGCAGGGTTAGCGGTGCGCATGGCCTTGATCACGTCGGGGTTGGTCGACCTGACTTTTGACCATTGCGCCAGCCAGCTTTTGCCCTGGGCCGGATCGGTAAACAGTTCAACCAGGCCGGCCTCGCTTTCACCTGCCGCCACGCGGGTCAATGCATCGAAGAACACGGTGAAATCAATGCTGCTCTGTGTGAGGGCGCCAAGCGTGGCCTCGGCGAATGCTGTTGTTTCGTTGTCGCTGGTGGTTGCCTCCAGCCCCAGCTTGCTTGTCATGCCGGCATTAAAGGCGGCCCGGAAGGCAGGTGCAAAGCGGTCGAGCTGGCTTCTTGCGATCGCCTCGGCCTCGGCCTCGTCGGCGTGTAACAGCGGCAGTAAACAGCTCGCCAGCTGC
>JBFKKS010000250.1:0-3709 GCA_041630955.1 Nevskiales bacterium | reverse complement strand
TTGAGGTCTCCCAGACCCAGGTGCGCGACATCATGATTCCACGTGCGCAGATGGTCGTCGTGGATCGCGATGCGCCAGCAGATGAAATTCTTGATGTTGTGATTCGCTCCGGCCATTCACGTTTTCCTGTGATCGGTGAGAACCGGGATGAGGTGGTCGGCATTCTGCTGGCAAAAGACCTGTTACGGCAGGCCCAAATCAATCAGGCTATGAGCAATGAGCGTGACCTGAGCCTGGGAGACATACTGCGCGCGCCGGTATTCATTCCTGAGAGCAAGCGTCTCGATGTGCTGCTCAAGGAGTTTCGTAGCAGTCGCAATCATATGGCAATCGTGATTGATGAATACGGTGGGGTTGCCGGTCTGGTCACGATTGAGGATGTGCTCGAAGAAATCGTCGGGGATATTGACGACGAATATGACGATGCCGAGGGCGCGTTTATCCTGCGTCAGGATAGCGAGCGGTTCCTGGTGCGCGCGCTGGCACCCATAGAGGAGTTCAATCGCTATTTTGGCAGCGATTTCAGTGACGACGAGTTCGATACCGTCGGCGGTTTTGTGACTCACGCCTTCGGGCATATGCCGCGCCGTGGAGAAAGCACCATGGTGGATCGCTTTCTGTTCAATGTTCAGCGTGCAGACAGTCGGCGGATTCACCTGTTTCAGGTCATAGTCATGCCCGAGGCGGCCGACGCCGACAACGCATGAACCCAGGGCTGCGCAGGAGCGCGGCAGCCGCGCTGCTAGGCGCTGTCACCACGCTGGGTTTTCCGCCCTACGATTACCATGTATTCAGTCTGCTTGGGCTGTTTGGCCTTGTTGTGCTGTGGGAGAGGGCAAGTCCACGAGAGGCGTTTGTTCTGGGGCTGATGTTTGGTCTGGCACATTTCCTCACTGGCATTTACTGGGTATTTATCAGTACGCACATCTATGGCGGTGCCCCGTTTTGGATGGGTCTGCTATTGGCATTGCTGTTGTCGTCCTATGGTGCCCTGCACATTGCAGCGGCTGGCTGGCTGGCAACCTGGCGACGGCCAGCGTCACTAGGGCTATGGGCGCTCCTGCAGGTGCCTGCTGCCTGGGTGCTAGCCGAGCTGCTTCGCGACTGGCACCCGGTATGGAGCTTTCCATGGCTAAGCTTGGGGTATGCCTTTACGGATTCGCCACTGGCCAGATTGGCACCCGTGCTGGGTGTGCACGGGATCAGCGGCGTGGTTGTACTGGCTGCAGGGAGCGCGCTGCTGGTTTGGCGTGGCACATGGCGCATGCGCGGCGTGGCCCTGGTCGTGCTGGCAGCCTTGTTGCTAATCCTTTTCCGTTTGCCGCAACCCGGTGGCTGGACACAGCCCCGCGGCGAGCCTCTGGCAATAGGGCTGGTACAGGGCAATATCCCCCAGGAACTCAAATGGCTTTACAGCGAGCGTAATCGAACCCTGCAGTTATACCGTGGCCTCAGCCAGGAATTGCTTCGTGACCACCCACAAACCGAGGTGATTATCTGGCCGGAGGCAGCCATTCCGGCGCTATATAACGAGGTGCGAGGCGGGTTCCTGCTGGATATGGCCGAGTGGGCAGATGACAACGACCTCACCCTTTTAACAGGCATCCTGCACAAGCAGCCCGGTCATCTCTACAACACCATGCGTGCCATGGGCAAAGCTGAAGGTCTATATATCAAGCGTCATCTTGTGCCGTTCGGTGAGTTCTTCCCGGTGCCGGATTTCATGCGCAGTTTCCTGAAGGGCATTAATCTGGATTACGAAGATCTCAGCCATGGTCCTGTCGACCAGCCATTGATCAAGGTAGAGGGGGTGTCTTTGGGTATCTCGATCTGTTTTGAAGACGTCTTCGGAAGAGATATTCGTCGTGACCTGCCCGCTGCTGGCTTGCTGGTTAATGTCACTAATGACGCATGGTTTGCCGACAGTAGCGCGCCCTACCAGCATCTCCAGATTGCCCGCATGCGCGCAATGGAGACTGGCCGTGAGCTGATTCGCGTGTCCAATCGCGGTGTTAGCGGTCGAATTGGGGCTGATGGCACTCTTTATGAGCAGTTGCCGATGTTCAAGAGTGGCTCACTGGCT
Source organism: Nevskiales bacterium (assembly GCA_041630955.1). Lineage (GTDB taxonomy): Bacteria > Pseudomonadota > Gammaproteobacteria > Nevskiales > CAJXLF01 > JBFKKS01. Next base: position 1,626 of record JBFKKS010000250.1, on the reverse strand, counting down.
CTGAGCGCACAGCCCTATGCCGGTAGTACACCCTTCGTGCGTTGGGGATACGCACCCTTGTGGATAGTTGCGGCTTCGTTTTTGTTGGTTTCGGTGTTGTTGCAAAGAGTGGCCAGCCGCCGTCCAGACTGATACTCAGGGGTCAGCTTTACGCCATGCGTCCAGGTCGACCTTGCTTGGGTCGGCTGCCAGGGCGAGGGCCTTGAGCAACTTGCGCTCCAGTAGTTGCACGTCGAGTTCAAGCCATTCCAGGAACTCTTCCTCACTCGCGCCCAGGCGCTGTAAGGCAGTGTGCAGGTTCTGACGCGCCTTTTGTGTGTCGTTGGCAACCAGGCTGCGTAATTCCTCAATCATCTGAAATATCTGAGCCGGGGCCTGAACCTCGGCCTCGTGAAGGTGCATGCGCAGTCGCTTGAGTGTTTGCCTGATTTGGCGGGCGAGGTCGCCGCTGAGTTGTTCGCCTAAGTTGTCGGTCATGAAGTTTCCCTGCCTCTGAAGCCGATAATCCTAGTCTAGCCTGATTTGTGCTGTATGGCTGTGGCCTGCATAAGTTAAGATGTGCGGCCATTTTCGCCCTAATGAAGCGTATTTTTTATGGACGCGCAGTACGATCCGCAAACCGTTGAACTGAGTACCCAGGCCTGGTGGAGTGAGAACCAGAGTTTTTCGGTGTCAGAAGACATGGGCCGTGAGAAGTTTTACTGCCTGGCCATGTTTCCCTATCCGAGCGGACGTCTGCATATGGGGCATGTGCGCAATTACACCATTGGTGATGTGATCGCACGCTATCAACGTATGTGCGGAAAAAACGTGCTGCAGCCCATGGGCTGGGATGCCTTTGGTCTGCCGGCCGAGAATGCGGCCATCAAGAACGGCGTACCACCGGCCAAATGGACACGCGAAAACATCGATTACATGCGCGGGCAACTGCAACGCCTGGGGTTTGCGTACGACTGGTCGCGTGAAATCGCAACCTGCGACCCGGACTACTATCGCTGGGAGCAATGGCTGTTTACCCGTCTGATGCAGAAAGGACTGGTGTATCGCAAGAACTCGGTAGTGAACTGGGATCCCGTGGACCAGACCGTGCTGGCGAACGAGCAGGTGATAGAAGGACGTGGCTGGCGTTCCGGCGCATTGGTAGAACAGCGTGAAATTCCGCAGTGGTTTCTGAAAATAACGGACTATGCCGACGAATTGCTGGATTCGATCGACCATCTGGAACATTGGCCGGAAGCGGTTCGTACCATGCAGCGTAACTGGATAGGCCGTTCGCGAGGCCTGGAGATAGCATTTACCGTCGAGGGTGCCGAGCCCGTGCGCATCTTCACGACGCGTCCCGATACCCTCATGGGTGTGACTTATCTTGCCGTGGCAGCCGGTCATCCTCTTGCGCAGCAGCATGCGCAGGACCGGCCCGAGTTGGCTGCCTTTATCGAACGCTGTCAGGCCAGCGGTACCGCAACCGCTGAACTGGAGACGCAGGAAAAGCAGGGCATGGCCCTGGGGGTTGACGCGGTCCACCCGATCACGGGTGAGTCGGTGCCCGTATGGGTCGCCAACTTTGTGCTTATGGGGTATGGCACGGGCGCCGTTATGAGTGTGCCGGCCCATGACCAGCGCGAC
>JBFKKS010000249.1:0-3720 GCA_041630955.1 Nevskiales bacterium | reverse complement strand
CGGCTCGCGGGTAGACTGAAAGCGCTTGAGGTAGCCGTCGTGCTCTTCGCGGTAGGGAGAGGGCATCAGGGCTGATACGTTCAGGCCTATCAGCTCGTGTGCCTTATAGCCAAAGATGCGTTCCACCGCCGGGTTGACGGCCTCGATGATGCCCTGGTTGTCGATGGTGATGATGGCGTCTACGACGGTTTCAACGATGGCCTTTATCTGATTCGCCCGATCTTTCAATTTCAGCTCGGCGGCTATCAATTCGCTGCTGTCGGTGGTGAGTACAATCGCACCTTCAATGGTGCTATCGTCTTCAGGGCTATGTATGGGGTGTACTGAGAAGCGGCCGAAGAACAGTGAGCCATCCTTGCGCTTGAAGGATACCACCTCTTCCGGGACGGAACGGCCCCGCAAAACCTTCGCCAGGGTCTTGTTCAGGACACTGATACTTTCAGCGGGTGCGAGCTCAAGCCAGTTGCGGTTCAGCATATCCTGTTCGCTACAGCCAAACACTGCGCAGGCACCAGGGTTCCAGTAAGCAATGATCCCGTCCCGATCGACACTGTAAAGAGCAATGCTGGAGCTGTTGAAAATAGCCAGCCATGCATCGTGAAGCCCGTTTGTGGCTTTTCGAGTCAGGCTTAGCTGCGGGGTAGGGCCAGGCATATACTTGTTCCCTGCGGCTGATCTGATGTTGCCCTGATGGTGCCCATGTGAAGGTCGACAATCCGCTTGCACAGTGCCAGCCCGATGCCACTGCCCTCTGTTTGTTCATCTCGGGACGCGCGTCGGAAGGGCAGGAACACATCCTCAAGTTTTTCCGTCGGAATGCCGAGCCCGTTGTCCTTGATAATCACCTCGCAGTGGGTATCTGATTCTCGAATTGTTATGTCTATCGACAGCGGGCGATCGGGGCTGCGGTACTTGGCGGCGTTGTCTAGCAGGTTGTTGATGACCATGGCGATGGTTTGACGGTCGGCGCAAGCCTGTCCGGCACCACTGACCGTAACCGGCGGGTTTTCGTCAACAAGTCGAGTGCGAAAGGCGCTGACGGCGTCATCGACCAGTTCGGCCATATCAAGCTGGGTCGGGTGGAGACTGTCCTTGCCCATTTGTGAGAGCGATAGCAGTTGCTCCAGCATGGTTAACAGCTGGCTACTGCGTTCCTGCAATGCTTCTACGAGCTCCCTTGTGCTGCTGGGAGCATCCTGCAATTCATCGCCGAGGAGCTCGGACAGCATATGCAGGTTGCGAGCTGGCCCACGAATATCATGGGCAATGGCGTGACTGAACAGTTCGACATCGGCAATCACTTCACGCAGTTTGCGATTAGTTTCATCCAGCGCCAATGAAGCGCGGTAACTGTCCAGCGCCATGTGCACAACAGCACGCAGTCGCTCCGAGGTTAATTGGGTTTTGGGCTCGTAGTAATTGACACCGTAATCAGAGGCAGCTTCGCTTTCGTGAAGCATCCCCGGTTGGCCGGTGCGCACAATTATACGTGTGTGGGGGTTGTCGTAGTGGGTGCGGACATAACGCGCTACATCCAGTCCGTCGGTATCTCGCGCCATCACAATATCGAGCAGGATCACAGCAATGTCAGGAGCTTTATCAAGGTGTGTGATGGCTTCTTCCGCAGAATAGGCGTGCAGGAACTCCAGGCGCCGGCCGAGCACCATCTGCTTTTCAAGAACCATGTCGGTGACCGCGTGAACATCCGCTTCGTCGTCGACAACCAGAATAGTCCACACCGAAGTGCTTTCCTCGGTGGGGATGGATTCCTCGGCCAACTGCAGCGGGAGCGAGTCTTCGTCCGTCGGCATGTGCTGCTCCGTCCTGTCGCCGATCTGCCTGATTGGGGCTCGATTGGCGGAGCTGAGTATGCGTCAGGGAGCCGCGTTGAAGCTCCTGAGTCATGATAGTTACAACTTCAGTATAGACTGTTAATAGGTACTTACGCCTAGTTCTCGTTCCGGATCGCTTTGTGCAGGCTTGACGCTCCCGGGGCGGCTGGCTACAGTCTCGCGCTCCTTCAAGACGGTGTGGCCTGATGCCCCGCAAGCTCACCCAGCCAGCCCGCGACTATATGTTGGGTCGATTATGACAATTGGCCTGCTTGCAGTATGGCTGACGGCACTGGTTCTCGATCGCTGGTGGGGAGAGCTTCGGCGCGGCCATCCACTGGTGTTTTTTGGCCGTTACGCCGGCTGGCTGGAACAGCGCCTGAACGCTTCGGCCTCGCGCAGTTCGAGCGCCCTGCTGCTGTTGGGGGCGCTGGCGATGTTGCTGGCTTTACTGCCCTGGATCTTTTTTGTCTGGTGGTTGGGTGAGCAGATGGGGGTATTGGTGTGGCTTTTTGACAGTCTGGTACTCTATTTTGCGCTGGGTCGGCGTAGCCTGTTTGAGCATGCAATGGCCGTCAGAGACCCCTTGCTCAAGGGAGAGCTTGCTGAGGCGCGTCACGCCACAGCCAGAATTGTCAGCCGTGAGACGGCCACTGCCAGCGAACAGGATCTGGTCAAGGCGGTGGTGGAAACCAGTCTTGAAAACTGCAACGACGCGGTGTTTGCGTCCCTGTTCTGGTATGCCCTGGCGGGCAGCCCCGGCGTCGTGTTACACCGTCTTGCCAATACCCTCGACGCCATGTGGGGTTATCGCAACGAACGTTTTCTGTACTTTGGACGCAGTGCCGCCCGGCTGGACGATCTGCTGGCCTTTGTTCCGGCCCAACTGTTAAGCCTGCTGTTCTGTCTGGTGGCCGAGCCGGGCAGTCGTCTGGCGGCCTTTCGCGCCTGGTGGCAGCAGGGCTGGCACTGGAAAAGTATTAACGCGGGGTCGGTGATGGCCTCTGGTGCTGCCGCCTTAGGGCTTAGCGTTGGCGGGGCAGCGCGCTATGCCGAGGGTACAGAGGAGCGGCCACGCCTCGGTTGCGGCCGCAGCCCGCAGCCGGGTGATATTGAGGCCTGTTTTCGCTTGCAGCGCCGCGCGATTGCGTTGGCTGTGGTCATTCTGGCGGTGCTTATTGTATTGGCAGGCCCGAGGCAATGGTGAGCGCGGCAGCTTGATTGGAATAGCGTTTTAATTGGAGACCACCTTGACCTTTGGCAGTCCGGATAAGTCCTCGCAGGCATTGCGTGTATCAGCTGACAGCCCCACCTGGGAGCTGCTGTGCGAGCACGGCGGTAATCCCGAAGCTCTGTCTGAGGCGCTCGGGATATCTCCGGAATCACTCCTCGATCTGTCGTCGGCGGTCAGCCCGGAGCCCTATCCATTACCTGCCATGCCGCCTGAGGTCCTGACGGGTTTGCCCTACCATACAGAACCCCTGTTGCAGGCTGCGGCCGGATATTTTGGTATGCAGCTCGAGAACATTCTGGCCTGCTCCGGTTCGCAGGCGATTATTCAGGTTCTGCCGCGTTGCCGTCAGTCTTCGCGAGTCCTGCTGCCGGAGGTGGGCTACGCTGAGCACCGGCAGTGGTGGGTGCGTGAAGGTCATCACTGCAGCAGTTACGGTTACCCGGAGCGGGAAAGTCTGGCCCGGCGGATTGTCGACACCCACGCCGATGTGCTGGTGCTGATCCATCCGAATAACCCAACGGGTCACTATATCAACACCGATGACCTGCAATACTGGCGCGCCACCCTCAAGGCTGATGCCTGGATTGTGGTGGATGAGGCCTTTATAGACCCGACGCCGGATGCTTCACTGATCAGCCTGCTGGATATGCCCGG
>JBFKKS010000248.1:0-3724 GCA_041630955.1 Nevskiales bacterium | reverse complement strand
GACAGGGGATCGAAGAATTCCGTGTCCGTCAGGTCATTCACACTCACGCCGGCATGTTCACGGGCAACCCCCATGCGAATCCCCTCCCGGGTATGACCCCAGCCATGCGGCAGGCTGACTACGCCGGGCATCATCTCGACGCTGGCAGACAATGTGGCCGTTAGGCTCCCGACGCGTGAACTGACCTTGACCGACTGGCCATCATCCAGCCCCAGTCTGGCGGCATCCTCGGGATGCATGAGTAGCTGGCAGCGGTTCTTGCCTTTGACCAGCCTCTGGTAGTTATGCATCCAGGAGTTATTGCTGCGCACGTGGCGACGACCAATCAGGCGCAGGCTGCCGTTACCATCGGGTGCGGTGAGTTCTGCATCCAGACGCTGGAGGTCAGCGAGTAGTTCTTTGGGCGCGCACTGGATGCGCTTGTCGGCATGAAACAGGCGTTGCGGCATGCTGGGGGCCAACGGGCCCAGGTCTATACCGGCCGGGTTGTCCTTTAATTTCTGCAGGCTCAGTTCAGCCGGGTGTCCGGCCATTTTGCTGTACGGGCCGCTCTGCAGGCCCATATCGATAATCTGTTCTGGCTTGATATCTGGCATCGGGCGGCTGTCCAGTGCCTTGCTGATCCGTTCACCCAGTGCGGTGAAGATTTCCCAGTCGTGCATGGCCCCCTCAGGCTTGTCGAACAGCGGCTCGCTGTACTTGGCCGTATTGCGCACAGCAAACACATGAAAAATGAGGTCGTAATGATCATGCTCGAGCCCACAGGTAGGCGGCAGGATGATATCTGCAAAACGCGTCGTTTCGTTCAGGTACAGGTCAATCGAAACCATGAAATCAAGCGATTCAAGCGCGGCTTCCAGCTGCTTTCCGTTAGGGGTAGACAGCACAGGGTTGCCGGCGCTGGTAATCAGGGCGCGAATCTGCCCTTCACCCGGCGTGGTGATTTCCTCGGCCAGCACGGAGACCGGCAACTCGCCGCCGAATTCAGGTCGACCGCTGACGCGGCTTTGCCAGGCATTGAAGTGGCCAGGCTTCGAGGTAGGGCCTTCGATGAGGTCGATAGCAGCATGGGTGAAGAGGGCGCCGCCAGGCGCATCCAGGTTACCGGTAACGAGATTAATCAGCTGAATCAACCACTGGCACAGGGTGCCAAATCGCTGCACGGAGACACCCATGCGTCCGTAACAGACAGCACTGTCGGCTGCAGCAAATTCCCTGGCGATGCGGCGAATGTCGTCGGCAGCAATGCCACTCAATGTCGCAGCGCGCTCTGGCGTGAATGGTTTGATAGCGGCCTGTACTGCTTCAAGGCCGTCACTGAATTCCGCCAGCCGACCGGGCTCGCTGAGGCCTTCTTCAAACAGGGTGTTGAGGATGGCCGCAAGCAGGGCGGCATCGCTGCCCGGCTGGATGAAAAGGTGTTCATCAGCCACTTCTGCCGTTTCACTACGGCGTGGGTCGATGACCAGCATCTTTCCGCCCCGTTTCTGCAGTGCTTTCAATCTGTTGCGGAAATCCGGCACGGTCATCAGGCTGCCATTGGAGGCCATCGGGTTGGCGCCCAACACCAGGAAATACTGCGTGTGATCAATATCCGGTATCGGGACCAGCAGCTGGTGGCCATACATCCACATTGCGATCAGTTGATGGGGCAGCTGGTCAACCGAGGTGGCCGAAAAGCGGCTTTTGGTTTTGAGTGGTTTGAACAGATGGGCGGCGTGAGTCAGGCTGCCGTAGTTATGTACGTTGGGATTGCCCAGGTAAGCGCCAATGCTGTTCGCACCATGCTCTGCCCGCACCGCAAGCAGGCGCTCCGCGACTTCGTCCAGCGCTTCTTTCCAGCTGATTTCATTCCATTCGCAACCGTTTGCGGTTTGTACACGTCTAATTGGTTTGCGCAGGCGGTCCGGATCGCTGTAGATGTCCTTCAGGGCCACGGCCTTGGGGCAAATATGGCCACGGCTGAGCGGGTCATTCGCGTCACCCTTGATGGCGGTGATTTCACCGTCGGTCAGATGAAACTCTAGACCACAGATGGCCTCGCATAGGTTGCAGGCACCGCGCTTGATGATAGGTTCAGACATAGGTTTCCTCCGGAATCAGAGAGTATCAGATGCGGTTGACCAATGGTCGACCAAAGCGGGGCCTTGTTTACGGCTACAATCGCTGCGGTAGGATTCATGAATAGGGGGGAAGACCAGGCATGAAGAAGAGCAAACTGCTATTGCTGGGCGTATTGGCATTCGCCATCGCGGCGTTTTTCTATTACGACCTCGACACGGTTCTTACGCTGGCGAATTTCAAGGCTCAGCAGATCGCCATCGCTGAATATTATGCGGCCAACCGGGCGCTTACGATCGGCGCATTCTTCGCGTTCTATGTGGCGGTGACCGGGCTGTCGCTACCGGGTGCGGCGGTCATGACGCTGGTGGCCGGTGCATTATTCGGCCTGCTGTGGGGAGTAGTGATCGTGTCTTTCGCCTCAACGCTGGGCGCCACGCTGGCCTTCCTGGTGTCCCGTTTCCTGCTGCGGGACTGGGTGCAGAGCAAGTTTGGCGACCGGTTGGGCCCATTCAACCGGGGCGTAAAGAAAGACGGCGCCTTTTATCTGTTTGCCCTGCGGCTGGTGCCAGCCGTGCCATTCTTTGTCATCAATCTGGTGATGGGCTTGACGCCGATTCGTACGCTGGTCTTTTACCTGGTCAGCCAGGTCGGCATGCTGCCGGGCACGATCGTCTACGTGTATGCCGGTACGCAACTGGCCGAAATTGAATCGCTGGGCGGGATTTTTTCTGCCGATATTATTGGCGCCTTTGTGCTGCTGGCGATTTTCCCATTTCTTGCACGCAAGGCACTGGAATGGCTCAAGGCGCGGCGCGTCTATCGTGGCTACAAGAAGCCCAGAAAATTCGATACCAACCTGGTCGTTATCGGTGCGGGCAGTGCGGGCCTGGTGACGGCCTATATTGCGGCGGCGGTCAAAGCCAAGGTCACACTGATCGAAAAGAATCGCATGGGCGGCGATTGCCTTAATACGGGCTGCGTGCCCTCCAAGGCCATCATCCGCTCGGCCAAGTTCCGTAGCCATATCAAGCGTGCCAGTGAATTCGGTTTCAAGAACGCTGCGGCCGAGTTCGATTTCTCCGAGGTCATGGAGCGTGTGCAGTCGGTGGTCAAAGCCATCGAGCCCCATGATTCAGTCGAACGCTATACCGATCTGGGGGTCGACTGCGTACAGGGCGATGCCTGTATCACTTCACCCTGGACGGTGGAGGTGAACGGTAACAGCATCAGTGCACGCAATATCGTCATTGCCTCGGGTGCCGAACCATTTGTTCCCCCTATACCGGGCCTGGAGGAGGTCGGTTACCTGACTTCTGACACGGTCTGGGACATCCGTGAGTTGCCAAGACGCCTGGTGGTGCTGGGCGGTGGGCCGATTGGCTCGGAACTGACACAGTGTTTCGCCCGGCTGGGCAGCCATGTCACGCAAGTCGAAATGCTGGATCGCATCATGATCAAGGAAGACCCGGATGTCTCCGAACTGGTGAAACAGCGCTTTGAAGCTGAAGGAATCAATGTTCTCACCGGCCATCGGGCCACTGAAGTGCGCATCATCAAGGGCGAGAAGGTCCTGATTTGTGAATACATGGGTGATGCAATCGAGGTGCCGTTTGACCAGATTCTGGTCGCCGTGGGGCGCAAGGCACGGCTCGAGGGTTTC
>JBFKKS010000247.1:0-3748 GCA_041630955.1 Nevskiales bacterium | reverse complement strand
CGGCAAGAGCGGCCCTGCATTCGCTGGAAGGTCAGTTTTCAGACCGCATTCACAGTCTGGTCGAACAGCTTATTGAACTGCGCGTGTACGTCGAGGCCGCCATCGACTTTCCCGAGGAAGAGGTCGATTTTCTGGCTGATGTCTCGGTTCTCAGGCGGCTGGATGAATTGCGCGGGCAACTGGACCATATTCAGGGGCAGGCCCGGCAGGGCAGTCTGCTGCGGGAAGGCATGACGGTGGTGCTGGCGGGCGCGCCCAATGTCGGCAAGTCCAGTCTGTTGAATGCCCTGGCCGGCAGGGAGACGGCGATTGTGACCGATATACCAGGCACCACCCGGGACGTGCTACGTGAAAGACTCGCCATCGATGGGTTGCCCCTGCACATCATCGATACAGCAGGCCTGCGCGAGGCCAGTGACCCAATCGAACAGGAAGGCATTCGCCGCACCCACACCGAACTGACCCGGGCAGACCGTGCCTTGCTGCTGGTGGACGATCGAGACACGGACGATGGGGTATTACGGCAGCTGCAGGATGGCCTGCCTCAAGGACTACCCGTCAGCATCATCCGCAATAAATGTGATCTGTCGGGTAATCCGGCCGGCTGGCAAGCTGGGTCTGATATTCAGGTGTTGCGCATTTCGGCCAAAAGCGGCGCCGGCCTGGATGCACTGCGGGCACATCTGAAGCAGAGCATGGGCTATGAAACGACCGATGGCGGTGCTTTCCTGGCGCGTCGAAGACATCTGGACGCGCTGCGCAGGGCGGCCGATGCGCTACAGGAGGGACGTGTGCAACTGGTGGAACAGCGCGCCGGGGAATTGCTCGCTGAAGAACTGCGTGCGGCCCAGCAGGCCCTGGGCGAGATCACCGGAGAGGTTTCCAGCGAAGACCTCCTCGGGGAAATATTCAGCAGTTTCTGTATCGGAAAATAGAAACTGGCTTACGGATCAGGCAAGCGCCTGACCTCAGCCTGTACTCATCGGGTCTTGCCCGGCCTGGGCCTGACGAATAAACCACGATTACTGGCGGGAAAGGCATGCTCATGGGCATTATCCAGGCCCGGCGTTCAACAGCCCGCCTCCTCCATGCGCTACAGTACGGGACATTGTTGATTCGTTCAGATAAATTCTGCGGCTGCATATGGCGGCGGGTGTGCCGCGTAATAAGGAATCTTAATGACTGCTTATCAAGACCCCGATACCCAGGAAACTCAGGAATGGTTGGAGGCATTGGATGCAGTCATTGAGCGCGAGGGTCCGGAGCGCGCGCACTACCTGCTGGAAACCCTGATCGACAAGGCGCGTCGCTCTGGCGCCTACATCCCCTACTCGCCCAACACGGCCTATCTCAACACCATTCCGCCCCACGAAGAGACGCGCTCATCTGGCGACCATGCGCTGGAATGGAAAATCCGTTCGTTGATTCGCTGGAATGCGATGGCCACGGTGATACAGGCGAATCGGGATCATTCAGGGATCGGCGGGCATATCGCCAGTTTCGGTTCCTCGGCCACGCTCTACGACGTGGGCTTCAACCACTTTTTCAAGGGCCCCGAGCATCCCAGCGGACCCGACCTGCTTTACATACAGGGCCATGTCACGCCGGGCATATACGCACGCGCCTATCTGGAAGGTCGTATCAGCGAAGAGCAGCTGCATAATTTCCGCATGGAAACCGGGGGAGAAGGGCTGCCGTCCTATCCCCACCCCTGGCTGATGCCCGACTTCTGGCAATTTGCCACGGTCAGTATGGGGCTGGGACCGATCATGGCGATTTACCATGCGCGGCTGATGAAGTATCTGCATAACCGCGGACTGGCGAATATGGCCGACCGCAAGGTGTGGTGTTTCTGCGGTGACGGTGAAATGGACGAACCCGAGTCATTGGGCGCAATCGATATCGCTGCGCGTGAAAAGCTCGACAACCTGATCTTCGTGGTCAATTGCAACCTGCAACGCCTGGATGGACCGGTGCGCGGTGACGGCAAGATCATCCAGGAACTGGAGGGAAGCTTTCGTGGCGCCGGCTGGAATGTGATCAAGGTGATCTGGGGCGCTGCCTGGGATCCGCTGCTGGCACAGGATGCGACCGGCAAGTTACGGCAACTGATGGATGAAACCGTTGACGGCGAGTACCAGAATTACAAGGCCAAGGGTGGCGCTTACACACGCGAGAAATTTTTCGGCAAATACCCGGAGACCGCCCGCCTGGTCGAGCGCATGTCCGATGATGATGTCGGGCGCCTGAATCGAGGGGGCCATGACCCCCACAAGATGTATGCGGCCTATGATCGGGCCGTGAATCATGCGGATGGTCGGCCAACAGTAATCCTGGCCAAAACGGTCAAGGGTTATGGTATGGGTGAGGCTGGCGAGGGTCAGAACATCACCCATCAGCAGAAGAAGATGGGCGAACAGGCCCTGCGCGAATTCCGTGATCGCTTTGACATCCCCATATCCGACGAGCAACTGAATGACGTGCCTTTCTACCGCCCTGCGGACGACTCGCCCGAGATCGTGTACCTGAAAGAGCGCCGTGAAAAACTCGGTGGCTTTCTGCCGCAGCGCAAGGTCAGTGACGAAAAGCTGGCCATACCGGAGCTGTCTACTTTTCAGGCTTTGCTCGACGGCACCGGCGAGCGCGAGATATCGACCACCATGGCCGTGGTACGCATCATGCAGAGTCTGTTGCGTGACAAGCAGATCGGTGAGCGCATTGTCCCGATCGTTCCTGACGAGGCCCGTACCTTTGGCATGGAAGGTATGTTTCGCCAGTACGGCATTTACTCGGTGGTCGGCCAGTTATATGAACCGCAGGATGCAGATCAGCTTGCCTACTACAGGGAAGACATCAAGGGCCAGGTGCTGGAGGAAGGGATTACCGAGGCCGGTGCCATGTCATCCTGGATCGCGGCCGCTACGGCCTACGCCAATCATGGCACCCCGCTGATCCCGTTTTATATTTTTTATTCCATGTTCGGTTTTCAGCGCATCGGCGACCTGGCCTGGGCCGCCGGCGACATGCGTGCGCGCGGCTTCCTCATCGGCGGCACGGCCGGGCGCACCACACTGAACGGCGAGGGCTTGCAGCACGAGGACGGGCACAGTCATATCTATGCCTCCACGATCCCCAACTGTGTGGCCTACGATGCCACCTTCGCCTATGAACTGGCGGTGATCGTGCACGACGGTATGCGGCGCATGTATGTCGAGCATGAGGACATCTATTACTACATCACGGTCGAGAACGAGAATTACACGCACCCGGCCATGCCCGAAGGCGTTGAAGACGGCATCAAGCGCGGCATGTACCTGTTTGAAAAGGGCAAGGCGGCGAAAGGCAAACCCCGCGTGCAACTGCTGGGCTGTGGCGCGATCTTTCGCGAGGTGCAAACGGCCGCCAGGCTGTTGCGCGAGGACTGGGGAGTAGAGTCAGACCTATGGGCGGTGCCCAGCTTTACCGAGCTGCGCCGCGACGGGTTGGAAATCGAACGGCAGAACTTGCTGCATCCGGCGGCCAAGCCGAAGGCCAGTTACGTCCAGCAGTGCCTTGCCAAGCAGCAGGGCCCGGTGATTGCCGCAACCGACTACATGAAGGCTTATGCCGACATGATTCGCCCCTTCCTGAAGGCGCCCTATTACGTGCTGGGCACGGATGGCTTTGGCCGTTCCGATTCACGTGAGCGACTACGCGATTTCTTTGAAGTGGATCACCGCTGGGTGGTGGTGACCGCGCTCAAGGCCCT